>NZ_PEAZ01000096.1:0-149879 GCF_002734245.1 Sphingobacterium sp. 1.A.4 | reverse complement strand
GTGGTCCAGCACGACAAGGAGACTTGCGTCGAAATGGTCCTTTGAAACGTCGATGCCAATGAAAGAGTGGGGATTGTTTGCCATGTGATCTGTTTTTTATAGTTTTGTACAGATTACCTAGTTTTTACCCCATCGATCCTAGTCCTTAATAATGGGTATTGCCCTAATTGTTATCTGGTCACTAAGGGAAAAAACGGTAGCGGATTTGATCATTGCCTAGGTATAAAAACCTTCACGGAAAGAGAATTTGCCGCTACCGTTTTAGGTAATCTTTCTAAAAGGCTAACTTAAACAATTAAACCTTTCTATTATTATACAAATCTAAAGGACGGAATGAACCTCCTCGCAATGACGTAATGTTCGCAATGATGCGAACGACCCTTCCAGCGATTTACCCCTTCAGTGCCGCCAAATATCTCTTTATCGTTTCTTCCAAGCCCAAATAAATCGCATCCGCGATCAAAGCATGTCCAATACTTACCTCCAACAACTCCGGAATATGCTGATTAAAATACTCCAAATTATTCAAGTCCAAATCATGCCCAGCATTTAATCCCAAACCTACTTCCCTTGCCTTCACTGCTGCCTTAAAATACGGCTCAATAGCCTTTTCCTTATCAAACCCAAACTCCGCAGCATAAGCTTCCGTATACAGCTCAATACGATCCGTTCCTGTCTCCGCCGCAGCTTCCACCATGTCCTCCACCGGATCAACAAAAATAGAAACCCTAATCCCTTGATCCTTGAACATTTTCACCATCTCGATCAGGTAATCCTTATTCGCAATGGTATCCCAACCATGGTTCGACGTCAACTGATTCAGTGCATCCGGCACCAAAGTCACCTGCGTAGGCTTATTCGCCAACACCAGATCCACCAATTTTTGCTCCTGACAATTCCCTTCGATATTGAACTCGGTCTTGATATTCGCTTTCAAATCATACACATCCTGATAGCGGATATGTCTTTCATCCGGGCGAGGATGTACAGTAATCCCTTCAGCACCAAAACGTTCACAGGCCAATGCTGCGGATAGTACATTTGGAACATTCCCACCACGAGAGTTACGAAGAGTTGCAATCTTGTTGATATTGACGGATAGTTTAGTCATGATTTATCTGTTTTTACAAATTTAATGTTTTAGCATTCCTTTTACTAAGTAATAACGCTAAATCAATGGATAAATTTTTTTAAATTGCATAACATATGGATGGACTAGATTTCAACCTCTTAAGTGGCTTCAGGCTCAAGGATTTTATCGATATCATACTCGTAGCAATCATTATCTACTATATCTATAGTTTGATTAAGGGTACGATTGCGGTAAATATCCTGATAGGAGTTGGTCTGTTCTACGGGATATACCTGGTCGTTAAGCAGATGGAAATGCGTTTGCTGACCGAAATATTCGGTGGTTTTATTTCCGTGGGTTCCATCGCCTTGATTGTCGTCTTCCAGCAGGAAATACGGCGATTCCTGCTCCATATCGGTAAGAACATTTCCCTCCGACGGAAAAAGTTCTTCTGGAATATTTTCGGTACGAAAAAGAGCAGCCATGCAGATAACTCCGAATATATCCGTCCGATCGTAGAAGCGTGCCAGAATATGTCGCGCGCAAAGACCGGTGCACTATTGGTCTTTTCCAGGTACTTCGACGAAGAATATTACCAGACCAGTGGAACGGTGATCGACGCTCCGATTTCCAAAAGACTATTGGAATCCATTTTCTTCAAAAACTCCCCATTACACGATGGTGCGGTTATTATCGTCGATTTCCGTATCATGACCGCGAGTTCGGTGCTTCCTTTATCAGACTCTGAAGACCTTCCGCCACAATTTGGATTGAGACACCGTGCAGCCATTGGGGTAACCGAGGTTTCGGAAGCCGTTGCTGTCATCGTATCGGAAGAAACTGGGGAGATTTCCTTTGCCAAAGATGGAAACATCAACATGAACCTTACTGCCGACGAGTTGGAGAAGATTCTTATGGAAGAATTATAATTCGCTGAATAATATTTTCATTATTTAATATTTTACTGAATAATTGTTTTTGTTTGTCAATTTTTCGATAACTTTATTCTAATTGTAAATTTAAATTATTTGAGATGCATTTTGATGAAAATAAACCTGTTGATTTTGTTCTGAATGACCTGTTCGAACATTATCGCAAGAATGTCGCTGATGTCGATAAAATAACCAAAGCTCTTTTGGACCGTCAGGTTGTACAATCCCAAGATGATATAGTAAACGACCATATTGCTTTTAGAACATTGGGTGTTCCGCATCTGGGAATCCAGTCCTTTGAAAAAATATTCCTGGCTTTTGGGTATACAAAGAAGGATTATTTCCATTTTGAGGGTAAGAAATTGAACGCCTATTGGTATGCGCCAGCGATTGAAGGCTATCCGAGAATCTTTGTTTCGGAACTTAGGGTGCATGAATTGAGTCAGGCTGCTCAGGATATCATCTATAAATACACCGCGCAGATTACCTCAGATCCGGTAGATGATCTGGACCTGAACAATGGTCCGGAGGTTGCTGCCTTTTTACAACAGCCACTTTGGGGGCTCCCAACTTCGGAAGAATATGAAACCTTATTGGCGGAAAGTGAATACGCCGCTTGGGTAATCTACAACAGGTATTACCTGAATCACTATACGATCAGTATCCATGAATTAAAGGATGGATACAATACCTTGGAAGAATTTAATACTTTTCTGGAAAGTATCGGTGTGAAATTGAATACTTCCGGAGGGAAGATCAAGACTAGTGAAGATGGGTTGCTTCGTCAGAGCAGCACGGTTTCTGCGTTATACGATGCAAAATTTGCGGACGATAAAACCATTCAGATCGCGGGTAGCTATGTGGAATTTGCGGAGCGAAGTGTGCTCCCTCAATTCAAGGATTTACCGAAGGAAGAAATTGAATCCAAGCACCGCAGGGATGGTTTTGAAACCAATAATGCGGATAAGATTTTCGAAAGCACCTATACCACACAAATAAAAGGATAAGACCATGATGGAAGAGCAGCTGTCTTTGCTTGCTCAGCAGTTGGAGGGTGAGCTATTTTGGGATGAGAAGATGCGGGTGCTCTATGCCACCGACGCATCAGCTTATCGTGAAATGCCTTTGGCTGTTGCTTATCCGAAAAACAAAACGGATATCAAACAGTTGATCCGATTTGCCGAGAATCATAAAACTTCTTTGATTCCAAGAACGGCAGGGACTTCCTTGGCCGGACAGGTGGTAGGATCGGGTATTGTGGTGGATGTATCCCGTTATTTCACGGAGATATTGGAGCTGAATACGGAAGAATCTTGGGTGAGGGTGCAGCCTGGCGTGATCCGGGATGAACTGAACCTTTTCTTAAAACCACATAAATTATATTTTGGACCTGAGACCTCCACCGCCAACCGGGCGATGATAGGTGGTATGGTCGGCAATAACTCCTGCGGATCCAATTCCTTGATCTACGGAAGTGCAAGGGAGCATACGCTGGAGATCGAAGCCCTTTTGAGTGATGGCTCGGAAGTGTGCTTTAAGGGGTTATCTTTTGATGAGTTTATCGAGAAGAGTAATCTTCCGACCTTAGAAGGGGCCATATATGCGCAAATGAGGAGCATGTTGGGGAATTATGAAAACCAAGAACAGATACGTTCCAACTTCCCTAAAGCTTCTATCCTGAGACGGAATACGGGTTATGCGGTCGATCTATTATTGGATTCCGATCCATTTGTGGCAGATGCCGAACCTTTTAATTTCTGTAAACTGATCTGTGGTTCGGAAGGAACCTTAGCCTTTATTACATCTATTAAAGTACATGTTGATCCATTGCCCGAGAATCCATCTGGGCTATTGTGTGTACACTTCCATTCCTTACAGGATGCCTTAAGGGGGAATCTTATTGCCCTGAAACATCGGCCCCTGGTGAGTGAATTGATGGATGCCTACATCCTGGAATGTACGAAGGGTAATCTGGAGCAGTTCCAGAACCGCTTTTTTGTGGAGGGCGATCCGGCAGCCATATTGATCGTGGAGTATGATGGAAAGGATGAGGCGGAGATTTTGCAAAAGGTGCTGGCAGTGGAAGCAGAAATGCGATTGAATGGGTTGGGATATCATTTTCCATTGATCTTAGGTGCTGATAAAAAACGGGTATGGAACCTGAGAAAAGCGGGATTGGGTTTGCTGAGCAATGTGCCGGGCGATGAAAAGCCAGTGGCTGTGATCGAGGATACGGCCGTTGATGTGGAGGATCTTCCGGCTTATATCGAGGAATTCAATAAGATATTGGAGAAATATGGCTTGTATGCGGTGCATTATGCGCATGCAGCTACCGGAGAACTGCATTTAAGACCCATCATCAACCTCAAAACGGAGAATGGCAATTCCTTGTTCAGAACGATAGCTTTAGAAATTGCGCATCTGGTGAAGAAATACCAAGGTTCGTTGAGTGGGGAACATGGTGATGGAAGGTTGCGTGGGGAGTTTATCCCTTTGATGATCGGGGATCATAATTACCAATTGTTGAAGGAGATCAAAAAGGCTTGGGATCCGCATGGGATCTTCAATCCGGGGAAGATTGTGGATACCCCATCCATGAACACTTTTCTGCGCCATGAACCCGAACAGCAGGATAGGAAAATAAAAACGGTGTTCCGTTATGGACCACAAACGATACAACAGCATGCCGAACAATGTAATGGTTCGGGAGATTGCAGGAAAACGCATCTATCCGGTGGAACCATGTGTCCATCGTATATGGCGACCAAGGAGGAAAAGGATACCACCAGGGCAAGGGCGAATATGCTGCGCGAAATGTTGACCCATTCGACCAAGGCAAACCCCTTTGATCATCCGGAACTGAAGGAGGTAATGGATCTTTGTTTGAGCTGTAAGGCCTGCAAATCGGAATGTCCGAGCAGTGTGGATATGGCGAAATTGAAGGCCGATTTCCTGCAGGCCTATTATGATACGAATGGGGTGCCATTAAGGGCGAGGATGGTTGGGCATGTGGATACCTTGACCAAGTTTATGCAGCCCATAGCGGGGCTGTACAATGCTGTTGCCGGAAATGTCCTTACCGGAAATCTGGTGAAGAAGATGGTGGGCTTTTCTTCGAAACGGCATATCCCTAAAATTGCTTCCAGGACATTGCGGTCTTGGTATGAGAAGAAGGATAAGGTATATACGGCGGGTTCGAGTCCCATCAAATCGGTTTATTTCTTTTTTGATGAGTTTACGAATTATAATGATGTGGAGATTGGGAAGAAGGCCATTCTGCTATTGGAAAGGCTGGGCTATCAGGTGTTGATGGTCCCGCATGCTTTTTCCGGTCGGGCATTGTTGTCGAAAGGTTTGTTGCGGGAGGCCAGGAAATTGGCGAATAGGAATGTGGAGGTGTTTCGTGGAAGATTGTCGGCAGAGGTGAAACTGGTTGCGGTGGAGCCATCGACGATTCTGACTTTTCGGGATGAGTATGTGGATTTGGTGGATGAGGAACTGATGGAAGATGCGGTAAGGATTGCGCCATTGGCCTTGACGATAGAAGAGTTTTTGTTGGAGGAGTTTTTGGCGGGGAATATTAGGCAGGAGCAGTTTACGGAAGAAAGCTCGGAGATTTTGCTGCATGGACATTGTCAGCAGAAGGCTTGGGGATTGTTGCCTATTGTGCAAGGGGTGTTGGGTATTCCGAAGAATTTTAAGGTGAAGAATATACCTTCAGGATGTTGTGGGATGGCTGGTTCTTTTGGCTATGAAAAGGAACATTATGAGGTGTCGATGAAGATCGGGGAGTTGGTGTTGTTTCCAGCAGTTCGGGAGAAGAAAGGAGGGGTGGTTGTTGCTGCGCCAGGGGCGAGCTGTAGGCATCAGATTATGGATGGAACCAAGGAATTGGCGCTGCATCCGGTGGAGATATTGTTTAAGGCGCTGAGGTAGGGGGGTGAAGGACGGGTATTGAGGTAGGGTTTTGAGGTGGGTTTTCTTTCCGCGTCATTGCGAGGAGGCACGACGAAGCAATCTTTCGATGAGTGTAAAGATTGCTTCGTTCCTTGCAATGACGCAGGGTCTCGCAATGACGAGCTATTTACAATATTCTAATAACCTTTCACTTAAATTTAATAATACCATAATATTTTCAAATCCAAATTATCCTACTATGGTCTTAAATTCAATATATGAATTTAAAAACCAAACAGTTGCTATGTAAAAGAGGGGGCTGTGTTTATATAATTACCAATTATAATAATACTACTCTTTATACCGGAGTAACTTCTGATTTAGCGTTTAGAATGTATCAACATGTAAATAAACTATTTGAAAGAAGCTTTTCTTCAAAATATAATTTATACAAATTGGTTTATTATAAATTCTATTCTACGATTGATGAAGCCATTTCTGAAGAGAAAAGGATAAAAGCTGGAAGTAGGAGTAGTAAAGAAAGGTTGATAAATGAAATTAATCCGGGTTGGATTGATTTGTATAAAACAGAAGTAATTAATTGGTGAAATTATGATAAGAAACGTCATTGCGAACCCTCGTCATTGCGAGGAAAGAAGCAATCTTTCGATAAGTGTAAAGATTGCTTCGTCGTACCTCCTCGCAATGACGCAAATTCGTAATGACGAGAATTCTTTCTATTTCTTCTGCGCAGCTTGCAAAGCTTGCGTATTCAACTTAATATACTCCGAGTTCTTATCTCTTTTCGCCATTTCCAAACCTTCCTGTGCAGCTTTAACCGCACCAGCTTTATCACCTGCTTTCGCAAGAATCAACGATTTCCAATACTTAATATGAGGAGCTTTGGTATTCCCTTTATCCGCTTCTACCATCCATTCCGCAGCTTTCTTCACATCAACATTATGCGTAAAATAATACTGCGCAGCTTGGAAATAAGGTTTCTTTTCGCCTTTCATCGCCGAATCAATGCTCGCCAAGATCTCCGCTTTCTGATCAACCTCAATCAAGAACGAAACCTTAGTATTTTCCCAAGCCAATGAAGTTTTCATGTGCTGATCATTCACATCATCAAAACTAATCGTAAAGGACTCTACCTTATCTTTTAATTTGATAGGTTTTACTTTCACACGTAACACATCATCTGCCTTATCATAGGTATAAGCGCCCCATTGTTTGGCATTGCTGTTAAAGATAATGGTCCATTCTTTTTCCGTAGGGATAGTGAACATGGCATAGGTTCCTGCAGCTAAAGTCTGGCCCTCAATCTTCACTTCATCCTGAAAGGTAATATTGGTGGCATTGTTTGCTCCAGTACGCCAGATCTGATTATAAGGCACTAGATCACCAAATACTTTCCGGCCTTTGATATTAGGTCTTTGGTAGATGATACTTACCTGGCTAATTCCAAGATCCTGGATAATAAATTGCGTGCTACTTGCTGGAGGGAGTTTTATCTGTGCATCAGCATGTTGAGCATTGAACAATAGACCCGTTGCAAGCAATAGGGTGAATGCTAATTTTTTCATAATCATAAATGTTCTATTCTTCGAAGATACTAATACCTAATAAAAAAACAAACGGAGATAGGTTAATATCTCCGTTTGCTTTATGTCATTTTAATTAATAATAATGCTCGATTAATATTATTTCTCGATTAATATTAGTGCTTTCGAACTTTGTGTCCAGCAATAGCATAGTATAAAATAAACAGGTAACAAGGCAATGCGATCCAATACGCTTGGTGCGAATTGGTGAAATGTGCCAATTGTCCGTAAAGTAATGGGATTACCGCTCCACCGGCGATACCCATAACCAAGATGCCGGAAGCGGCACTTGTAAATTTACCCACACCTTTCAACGCCAAAGGCCAAATTGCCGGCCATACCAAGGAGTTGGCCAAACCTAATAAAGCAACCAAAGTAAGAGATACAATACCGTCAGTCATGACGATACCTACCGTAAGGATAATACCCAAGATCGCACAAAGCTTTAATGCAGTCTCTTGAGAAAGATATTTAGGAATGGCTACAATACCGATCAAATAACCAACCACCATCGCACCCATGGTAAACGAGGTGAAGAATTTTGCGGTATCCAATGGAATACCCAAATAGGTTCCGTAGGCAATAATGGTATCACCAGCCAATACTTCCACGCCTACGTAAGCGAATAAGGCGATGAATCCTAACAATACGTGTGGGAAATCGAAGATACTCTGTTTTCCTTCGGTAATGTTATGATGAGCAGCATCTTCCTCTTCATCACCCGCTACTTCCGGTAAATTTGCTCTGGAAATCCAGAATGCCAATACCAAAAGAACAACAACGATACCGATATACGGGTTAACCACTTGTAGGGCGATTTTGTCCAAAGCTGCAGCCGACTCTTCAGGGCTCATGGTCGCTAAGGAATTTTTAACCTTATCGGCCTCGCTCAAGTTTAGGAACAAACCTAAAATGATTGGAGCTAATGCGCCTGCAAATTTATTACAGATACCCATGATACTGATACGGCGCGCCGCAGTTTCCACAGGACCAATAATGGTAATATAAGGATTGGAGGCTGTCTGAAGGATAGCCAGACCACCACCCATGATGAATAATCCGGTTAAAAATAACAGATAGGTACGGGAATATGCTGCTGGAATGAACAATAAAGCACCCACAGCCATAATTCCTAATGAAATAGCCATACCATTCTTAAATCCAAATTTGTTCAGTACCCAAGTAGAAACTGGAGCCATGACCAAATAAGCGATATAAAAAGCGAAGGTTACAAAGTAAGATTGAACTTCGGTAAGCTCACAGGCGATCCTTAAGTAGGGTATTAATAAGGAGTTTAGCCAGGTGGCAAATCCGAAAATAAAGAACAAGGAACCGATGATGATCATGGGTCCAAGGGTAGATTGATTTTGTTGGTTACTCATAAATTCGATTTATGGATTTAATAATTTTAGCTAACCACAAGGCTAATAAAATAAATTGGAAAAATAAAATGAAATTTAATAAGCAAACGATTGCGTTCTGATAAAATATGAAGAGACATCGAATGGGCGATGTCTCTTCAAAACCTAAACCGTATCATAAAACCAAAATGGTATTATTATCGGATGAACAAACAGACTGGCGGTTTGTTTTTAGATCGAAGGTTTTTTTATGACCGCAATGGTAAGCCTGGAAATGCATACCAATGCACCTCTTTCATTATTGATTTTGATGTCCCACACATGGGTTGTTTTGCCGATATGCAATGGTTTGCAGATGGCAGTAACTTTACCTTTGGTGACTGGTCGGATGTGGTTGGCATTGATCTCCAAACCTACACCGGCATACACATTGGCATCAACGACCATATTGGAAGCAATGCTGCCTACCGATTCTGCCAGTACACAGGATGCTCCACCATGCAATAGGCCGTAAGGTTGTTTTACTTTTTCGTTGACGGGCATCTCAGCGATGATTTCATCATCGGAAATGGAGGTTGCCTTAATATCCAAGAAGCCTGTCATGTTGATGGCGAACAGTTCATTCACCTCTTCCAAGCTGTATTCCCTATGCCAAATCATTGTTGATGTTCTGATCTTTAAGATAACGTGATTTTAAGATTAACACGTGGTGGTTCAAGTGGCCGGCGATAATGTACAGAAATGCGCGTACAGAAATCAATCGGTCTGAAGCCATCCCTTTTCTTGCCAATTCCGTTTCATCAAAGGAATTGAAAAGGTAGAGGTTTGCTTTGCGGAGGTGATAGAATTCCTGCGCAAGATCTTCCATTTTTCGTTCGTTATGGCGACCATTGGCAACAAACTCGTCCTGTTCAAAAGAAGCTAATGCGGTCATGTCATTCCGGCCAAACCTTAATGCACGATAGGTCATGATGCGTTCGGCATCGATGATGTGGTTCAATACTTCTTTGATGGACCATTTGTCTTCCGCATATTTATAGCTGCCCAGATCCTCGGGGATACTGGCTATAAATTCGGGAAAGGTGGTCAGTTGGTCGTTCAGATCATCATATACATCGCCTGTAACAGTTTCGATATAATCGTTGAAGATCGCTGGATACTCATCAGATTTGAGTGGGCTCATATCGTAGATTGCTTTTTAATACTATTCTAAAAGTGGTCCCTTTTCCTATTTCGGAGTCCTTCACAAAGATCTGACCTCGGTGGTAATACACCATCCGTTTCGTTAGACTTAAGCCCAAACCCCAACCGCGCTGCCTTGTGGTGAATCCAGGTAGGAAAATGGTTTCCCAGTTAGAGCGGGGAATGCCTTTCCCCGTATCGCTAATGTCTATAAAAATTTCCTCTTTTGCAATGTTTTCAGAAATGTTAACAGTAATCTTGCCCTCACCTTCGATGGCATTTACTGCATTTTTAAGTAGATTTTCAATGATCCAATCGAATACCTGCACATTGAGCTTGGCCTCCACATGTTGGTCCCCCGTGAGCTCAAAAGTTATCCTTTTACTGCTGCGGATCTTAAAGTAATTGACGTAATCTTCCACAATTCCATAAACCACATGGTTGGAAAGGGAAGGCGTAGAGCCTATTTTTGAAAATCGATCCGCCACGATCTCTAGCCGTTGCACATCCCGTTCCATTTCATTCAATAGCGTGTCGTCCTTCGGCTCATAGGTGACCCGAGCTAACTCGAGCCATCCCATCAGGGAAGAAATGGGGGTTCCCAATTGATGGGCCGCCTCCTTGGCCATTCCCACCCAGACCAAATTCTGTTCGGAATCTCTGATGGAATTGAATACGGTATAGGCTATGGCTAAAAAGAAAGCAATTAACGATAACTGGATATAAGGGAATATGCGGAGTTGTTTTAAGGCTTTGGAATCATGGTAGTAAACGAACCATTTTTCGTTCGTATCCAGCGATAGTTCAATGGCTGGATGCGCTTTTTTCATCTGGTTCAGTTGTTTTTCAAAATATACCGGATCATATTCCAAAGTGGATGTAGAATCTTCAATGGCAGTTTTAGTACTGTCTAAATCTCGCCAAAGGATAATTTTGTCGTTCTGGTCGGTAATAATGGCGGGCAAACTCAAACTGTCCCGAACGGCAAAGATGAAACTGATGAATTCATCATCCACATCGGGCATACTGACCACACTTTTGGTACTCATTGCCCAAACCTGCGCTTTGGTACGTTCGGATAGGGACAAACTCTTGACCAAATAATTACTGTACAGCAAGGAAGCTGCAGCGATTAATGCTGCAAAAATAAACAGCAAAAATTTCCACTGTTGTTTATTGTAACGATAAGGATGTTGCTTCATAGCCTAAAAAGTGATTCCAAAATAATCATTTTCCAATAGCTTCGAGAAAGAAATTTAGAAATGCTTAATTTTGCGGTTATGAGTTCACAAAAACAAGTAAGGGTGCGTTTTGCCCCAAGCCCAACCGGCGGATTACATTTAGGTGGTGTGCGCACTGCCTTGTTCAACTATTTATTTGCTAAGCATCATGGTGGAGAATTTATCCTTAGGATAGAGGATACCGATCAGACCCGTTTTGTTCCAGGTGCAGAGGAATATATTATGGAATGTTTGGCTTGGTGTGGATTGAATCCGGATGAAAGCCCCGCTAAGGAAGGGAAATTTGGGCCTTACCGTCAGAGTGAACGAAAGCCTTCCTATCGCCAATATGCAGAGCAATTGGTGGCAGCAGGTAAAGCATACTATGCTTTTGATACGCCAGAGGAGTTGGATCAGCAACGTCAATTGCAACCTAACTTCCGCTATTCGCACGAGAACAGGTTGGATCTGAGGAATTCCCTTAGTCTTTCTGATGAGGAAACGGCGAAGTTGTTGGCGGAAGGTGCTCCGCATACTATCCGCATCAAAATGCCGGAAGATGAACATGTATCTTTCGAGGATATGATCCGCGGGCGTGTAACTTTTGAGACCAAATTGGTGGATGATAAAGTATTGTTGAAAGCGGATGGCATGCCAACCTATCATTTGGCCGTCGTTGTTGATGACCATGCCATGGAAATATCCCATGTTTTCCGTGGGGAAGAATGGTTGCCTTCAGCACCTGTACATATTTTGCTTTGGGAATATCTAGGTTGGAAGGATGAGATGCCTGAATGGGCACACTTACCACTAATTCTGAAACCAGATGGTAATGGTAAATTAAGTAAACGTGATGGTGATCGGTTGGGATTCCCGGTTTATGCCATGAATTGGACAGATCCAAAGACAGGGGATCTAACTGTTGGATTCCGTGAGCGTGGGTTCCTTCCTGAAGCATTTGTGAACATGTTGGCTTTATTGGGATGGAACGACGGGACGGATCAGGAATTGTTCCACATGGAGGAATTGATCGAGAAATTCAGTGTAGATCGTATCAGTAAGGCTGGTGCCAAATTTGATTTTGAAAAGGCCAAATGGTACAACCAGGAATGGATCAAACAGACTTTAAATGCCGATTTACTGCCTCAGGTAAATGCTGTTCTTAAGGAGCATGGTGTGGAAGCGGATGATAATTTTACAAATAGTATTCTTGATTTGGTGAAAGAAAGGTTAATTTACATCGAAGATTTCTGGGAACAGGCTTCCTTCTTTTACATAAAACCTGCCCAATACGATGTTGATGCAGTAAAACCGAAATGGAATGCAGATAAAACTGCTTTCTTCCAAGATGTGGCGAAGACTTTTGCTGAACAGGATACTTGGACCGCTGAGGCCTTGGAACCTTTGTTCAAAGATAAGATAGCGGCGTCGGGGATGAAGATGGGCGAATTGATGATGCCATTCCGGATTATGTTGGTAGGAGGGAAATTTGGTCCTGATGTTTTCAAGATCACCGAACTATTGGGTAAAGAGGCGGTTTTGGATAGGATCCAAGCAGCTTTGCCTCAATTTGAAGGATAAATCCGAATCAAAATAAACTTATATATGAAAACTTTTAAACAACTCCTTTGGAGCTGTGTAGCTGCTACTGCTCTTTTTATTTCAGCTTGTGCTACATCGGGAAATGTAGTTCAAAATGGAAATAAGGCCTCTTATCCGGAAGAGAAACTGGGTTGGCATTTGGGCTCGCAAGCTTATACCTTTCGTTTATTTACGTTTGAAGAGGCGTTGAATAGGATTGATAGCGCAGGATTGCGTTATGTGGAAGCCTTTCCTGGACAGAAAATCGGTGCTGGAAGTACGGAGGCAATGACTTATGAGCTTTCTCAGGAGGGAAGAGCTTTGGTGAAGAAATTGTTGAAGGATAAAGGGATTACTGTTTGGGCTTACGGAGTTGTGGGTGCTAAAGATGAGGCAGAATGGGAGAAGGTTTTTCAGTTTGCCAAGGATTTAGGGATAAAAGTGATCAATAGTGAGCCTGGGGAAAAGCAATTGGATTTTCTTTCCAAGCTTTGTGATAAGTATGATATTAAATTGGCGATACATAACCATCCGGAGCCTTCGCATTATTGGAATCCGGATGTTATTCTGAAAGCTATTGAGGGTAAGAGTGCAAGAATTGGTGCGGCTGCAGATGTGGGGCATTGGATGCGGTCGGGTTTGGATCCGATAGCGTCTTTGAAGAAGTTGGAAGGAAAGATTTTTCATCTGCATTTTAAGGATTTGAATGAGTTTGGGAGTAAGAAGGCACATGATGTGCACTGGGGAACGGGAAAGTTGGGGATGGAGGCTGTCCAAGCTGAATTGAAGAGACAGGGTTTTAAAGGGATGATTTCTGCGGAGTATGAATATAACTGGAAAAACAATATGAATGATGTGAAGGTGAGCGCGGAGAATTTCAGGAAGGCTGTAGGGTTATTGGGGAGATAGGTTTTTTTAGCCCTTTGTCATTGGGATTTTGCGTCATTGCGGTTTTGCGTCATTGCGAGGAGTTACATTCTGCGTCATTGCGAGGAGGTACGACGAAGCAATCTTTCGATTGTTGTCGTGATGTCCGTTGAATTGTCATTCTGATTGCCTTTTAATTGTCATCCTGAGCATCGTTGAAGGATCTGTACGGTTGGAATTATTCGAACAGATGCTTCGACTACGCTCAGCATGACATATTATTTCCGATATGAGTATAAAGATTGCTTCGTTCCTCGCAATGACGGCACTGGGCTAAGTTGGCGCGGTGCAAAACAGCGTCAGATGACGACCCTGCCCACTTCCTCAACCTATCTAAACAACTCATTGATATCCTCTTTTGTAAGGGATTTCACAAAAGATTCCTCCGTATTTATCAACGAGGTCGCTAAAGATTTCTTCATGCCCTGCAAAGCCAGTATCTTTTCCTCAATACTATCCTTCGCTATAAATTTATAAATAAACACATTCTTTTTCTGGCCGATTCGATGGCTACGATCAATGGCCTGCTGTTCTACAGCTGGATTCCACCATGGATCTAAAATAAACACATAATCCGCTTCCGTTAAATTCAATCCCGTTCCACCAGCTTTAATGGAAATCAAGAAAACCTGAACATCATCCTGCTCTTTAAATTTCCGAACCGCCTCATTTCGATCACTCGTCCCCCCATCCAAATAAGCATATTTTATCTTATTCCTATCAAAATAATCCCTGAAAATCTGAAGATGCTTCACAAATTGTGAAAATATCAACACCTTATTACCCTCCTTCAGAATGGATTCCATGGTTTCAATAGCGGCATCAAATTTACCGGAACCATCTTTATAATTCGCATCGATCATCAATGGATGGTTTGCCAATTGCCTTAATTTAGTCAAGCCTTGCAACAACGCGATCTGTGAAGCTTTGCCCGAAAACGCCCCGTCCAATAACGCATTTCTATACTCTGATTTTACCGTTTCATAGTATTCCTGTTGTTCCTCGGTCATACTGCAATAAAAGATCTGTTCGGATTTTGGGGGCAATTCTGTTGCTACCTGCGCTTTGGTCCTCCTCAAAACAAAAGGCTTGATAATAGCCTGCAATTTCTTCGCTTTAGCCTCATCCTTCTTTTTCTCAATCGCCAGCACGAATTCGTTCTGAAAATAGGAGAAACTTCCCAATAGACCTGGATTGACGAAATGCATCTGAGACCAGATATCTGCTACCGAATTCTCGATCGGTGTTCCACTCAATGCCAATTTATTTCGGCCTTTAAAATGCTTGATCGCAGTAAAGGACTTAGACCTTGGGTTTTTTATGTTTTGACTTTCATCCAGGATGATGTAGTTGAAATAATAATTGCTAAAAAGTTCCTCATCGATCCGCGCAATGCCATAGGTACTGATCACCAGGTCAAAATGTGAAAATGCAAAGCTATCTCGACTCCGAGTCCCTCCGGTATGTAACAATACACGCAGTTTGGGAACAAATTTCTCCGCTTCCTTTTGCCAATTGAAAATCAGTGAGGTAGGAACGATCAAGAGGGATGTTTTAGGAAGGTCAGTTCCCACATTGGCCTCTTTCTGCTTCTGCAACATCGCCAGGGTCTGCACTGTTTTCCCCAATCCCATATCATCTGCCAACAAGCCACCAAAACGGTATTCATCTAAGAAATGAAACCAATTATATCCCGCTTTCTGATAAGGCCTCAATTCTCCCTTAAAATATGCTGGTGCCGCCTGGTCAACAATTTCATCAAATTCACCGAGTTTATTGAGCTTCCGCTGAAGACTTACCTGCGTATGCTCACTAATCTCATTCAGAAGACCAATATGCGTTTTGTTCAATCGCAATTCTTCCTTATGAGCAGAAAACTGGAAGAGATGTTCGTATTGAGAGAACCATTCCTGCGGAATGATTGCTATTTCGCCATTTGGCAACTCAAATTCCTGGATTTTTTGGAGGATATGTTGCCGCAGTTGCATGAAAGGGATCTCATAATCCCCAAATCGGACTACTGCTTTAATATCGAACCAGTCATTCTTTTCCTCAATTTCAATGCTGATGCTGGTTTTTCCGATCAAGAACCGTTTGTCATTTTCTGATTGAATAACCTCAAATCCTTTTTCCTGAAGTTCCGTCAAATGTTCGTTCACCCATTCAATGGCCGACATCCGTATGCCTAAGGCATTGCTGCTGGCAGCATATGTGCCAAATAGAGGGTCTACCTTTTCTAATCCCAAATCCGAAAGATATTTCGATCGGTTTTCCTCCCAGGCCATGGATCTTTTGATGCGATAAAATTGGTGTTTATCCAGTTCTCGGTTATAGACATATTTTACGGTTACAGCATGCTGCCCCCCCGCAGGGAAAGTAAAATCGCCATATTGGAAGTTTAATTGGAGTTGGGTTTCGTGTTCTGGCGAATGTATGATCCGTAATTGTGGTTTCGCGTTTTCCTTATACACGATAATATCAAACCCTTCGGCATAAACATGATGCTTCTCAATCAGGGAAGTGACAAATGTTTCGAAATACCTTCTTTCGGTATTCCTAGGGATGGAAATAAAGCGTTTATTTAAAAATGGCGTTAGTTTTTTGCCTTCTAGATCTTCATCAAAATGATATAAGGTGTTGTCCAATAATAACCAAGCCTGTTGATTGACAATGACTTCGGCGTTCTTGAACATGAATTCCATTCGGAAACCATCATATTTTAAAGTTGGAAAATACCGGGTCTCTGTTTCATTCCTTCTAAAATGAAAAAGGATGGATGTTGGTTTTTCAGCTATTTTAAGCTCCTGTTCGGCCGGATAACCATCTTTGCTCATTAAGAATAACGGTTTATCACCTATTATTTTAAGAATGGCCAACAATCCCTTTTCAATCTTCGGGCGAATGGAATCATAGATCTGCTGGTCGAAAATCTTGCTGAAATAGGTGATTGGACGGATGGCTTTTTTATGAAATCTTTTGATGATCTGGGTCTGCTCCATTTCATCGCAGAGTTGGATCAATTTTGCATCCACTTCATCTATTGCCTTGGCATATTCATCCACCGTGTTACTAAAAACCCGTTTATAGGATAAGGAATAAGATCCATTTTGATTTAGATACACGATATGTGGTTCGATGAGGTAGCCCAGGTAAGGGTGCTTCCCCAAAGAATAAACCAAGCGATAGGGTAAAGAAGTGTCTGTCTGCTGCATGATGGATCGTTCCTTCTCGAAAAAGCTACTAATATACAGTTATTCGCGCTTTTTCGCCTCCAAATAGCAGATTAAATTATTGTGAAATATCTATTTTTCCTTGAAAGACTTGTTCTGCGGGACCAGATAAATAAACCTGACTGAAGCTATTGCCTTCTTTGTGGAAGGAGATGTATAATTGTCCTCCTAAAACACGGATAGGGATGTTAAAATCGCCATCTTCCCCAGATTGAAGAGCAACCGACATGGCTGAGGCAACAGCACCTGTACCACAAGCATAGGTTTCATCTTCTACACCACGTTCGAAGGTGCGGACAAAATAACCGTTTTCTTCTTTCTCGATAAAATTAACATTGATGCCCTCAGTTTTGTAGGTTTCATTGTTTCTGATGGCATACCCTTCTTGAAAAACATCCTTCTCTTGTAGGTTTTCGGTGAACTGAACATAATGTGGAGAACCGGTATTCATCACAAAAGCTTCACCATCCTTATGATGGTCATGGACATCAATCATTCCCAAATTCACCTGATTACCGTCAATACTGGCATCATGTTTTCCATCTACTGCCAAAAAGACAGTATTAGATCCCACAACTCCCAGATCTCTGGCAAAGGCTACCAAACAACGTCCTCCATTGCCACACATACTCCCTTCTTTTCCGTCTGCATTGAAGTAAAGCATTTGGAAATCATAATTATTTGTGTTTTGAAGCAGCATAAGACCATCTCCGCCGATTCCAAATCTTCGATCGCAAAGTTTTTCGATCAAATCTTGGTTTTTAGCATCGAAAATTAAGTTTCTGTTATCGATTAAGATGAAATCGTTGCCAGCACCTTGGTATTTATAAAATGAAATTTGTTGTGCCATAAGGTTGAAAATGTGCTGTAAATTTAATATTCTTGTTACAATAAACCCAGTTTTTGTTAAATCATGTTAAATGGTTGACATACATTGCTTCCATTAACATTTTTTAACTGACAAAACCAATTAAGAGAATTGTAATGGTATTACATTTGACTTAACGAAAATGAAATTATAACAAAAATAGATAAATCAACAATAGTATATGAAAAAGATAGGAGCAACATTATTGGCGGCCATTGTTGGAGGAGCTGTAGCTGTAGGGGGTTTCAAGCTTCTTGAAAAGAAACAAATGGACGGCATGACGTTCGAAGAGCGTCAAAAAGTATATTACGCAAATAATCCGGGGGAGGAAATTATGTCCTCAACTGGAAATCCAGATTTTACCCAGGCAGCAGCTGCTGTATCGCCTGGCGTAGTGCATATTCAAGTAACGGTATCAAGCCGTAACTCAGGAGGTGGCGGTGGTTCGCCATTCGATATGTTCGAAGAATTCTTCGGAGTTCCTCAGCAAAGACGTGGTCAAGGTCGTCCGATGACGGCATCAGGTTCTGGGGTGATTATCTCTCCTGATGGATACATCGTGACCAATAACCACGTGGTAGAAGAAGCTGATAAAATTGAAGTGGTATTAACGGATAAAAGATCCTATGAGGCCAAAGTAATCGGTCGTGACCCGAATTTTGATTTGGCTTTGATCAAGGTTAATGCTACTGGATTACCAATGGTTAAATTGGGTAATTCAGATAATGTACAGATCGGAGAATGGGTATTAGCAGTAGGGTATCCGCTTGGATTACAATCTACAGTAACTGCTGGTATCATTTCAGCAAAAGGCCGTCAGATCGGTATTTTGGGAGAATCGCAGCAACCACAGCGTCGATATGGACAAGGACAACAAGAGCAGATTATCAATACTGCTGTAGAATCCTTTTTACAGACCGATGCGGTAATTAATAAGGGAAATAGTGGTGGTGCATTGGTCAATGCTCGCGGAGAATTGATCGGTATCAATTCAGCGATTGCTTCCCCAACAGGAACTTATGCAGGTTATGGGTTTGCTATCCCGATCAATCTTACCAAGAAGATCGTAGATGACTTCAAAGAATTCGGAAGTGTTAAGCGTGGATATATTGGGGTAACATTCAGTGAGATGAATGCAGATGTGAGAAAGCAATACGGAATTGATGATCTGAACGGGCTTTATGTAAGTGATGTCGTGAAAGGTGGAGCTGCGGAAGCTGCAGGCATCAAATCTGGTGATATCTTGACCAAAGTAGAAGGAAAAACCATCTATGGATCTCCAGATCTACAAGAGCATGTAGCAAGATTGCGTCCAGGCGATAAAGTTAAATTGACCTACAAGCGTGATGGTAAAGAAAAAGATGTTACGATTACTTTAAAAGGCGAAGAGGCAAATAAGTCTAAATCACAGGATGAAGAGTCTAGTGCATCAGCAACTGAAATCTTCAACAAGTTGGGAGCTAGCTTTGTCCCTGCAAATGCACAAGTTAAGAAAGAATTGGGTATTAATTCCGGTGTAGTTGTTTCTCAAGTACATAGCGGAGGTATCTTCGAATACTTCGGTGTGGAAAGAGGATTGGTTATCACCCATATTAACGGAAAAGCCGTAAACAATGTGGATGATGTGGAATCTGCATTAGGTAGTACACAACGAAATATCGTAAGGATAAAAGGAGTTCCTGAAAGAGGAAGCTCTGTTGAATTCAATGTTCCTTTGAAATATTAGGAATAGATTATAGACGTTAGATTATAGACGATAGATAATAGACGATAGACCTTTCCCGTCATTGCGAGGAACGAGATTCCGTCATTGCGAGGAACGAAGCAATCTTTCGATTAGTGTAAAGATTGCTTCGTTCCTCGCAATGACGGTTTTTTTATAACAGCTAATATCTAATATCTAATATCTAATATCTTATATCTATAATCTAACATCTATAATCTAATTTACTATCTTTGAAACCATGAGAATTTTAATGGTGTGCCTGGGCAATATTTGTCGTTCTCCATTGGCACATGGGATTTTAGAACATAAGGTAAAAGAGGCGGGCTTGGATTGGGAGATTGATTCTGCTGGTACAGGTGATTGGCATATTGGACATGCCCCCGATAAAAGATCGGTACAGGTTGCAAAAGACCATGGTATCGATATCTCCATGCAACGTGCGCAGTTCTTCATCCCTGATCTATTCGAAGCTTATGATCGTATTTTAGTCATGGATAGACAGAACTATAAAGATGTTATTGCCCAGACTGAAAATCAGGAGCATAGAGATAAAGTCACCCTATTCTTGGACAATGACATCGTTCCGGATCCTTATTATGATTCCAACATGTTCAAGCCGGTTTTTGACCTGATCGAAAAACGTTGCCAACAGCTGGTTGCTGAATGGCGATAATACGATTTAACATCAGCTAAAGGTCTAAAAGCGAATTAACATCAGCTAAAGACCATTTACAAAAAGATTTCAAATGCAAGCAGCAGAAATAAATACCAAATGGAAACACCTTCAGCAAGTCATTGCTGATCGATTTGAAATGGATACCCCCGACATCAAGATCATGTTGTTCTTGATCGGTGTGCAGGAATTGGGAAAAGGTCCACAGGCCTTTTCAAAAAGAGAAAAAGAGGAATTGATGCATATCGCCAATTGTCGTTTGTTCAGTAGTTTGGGCTTTTATGAACTGGAAGGTTCTGATGATCAAGGTTGGCCGCACTGGAAATTGATAAAACCCATTCCAAATTATACCCTCATGGAACAAGAGATGATCATCAAATCCTTGGTCATCGACTATTTTGAAGAACAAAACATTATCTAAACAAGAACAAGTTATTAACAAAAGAAAAGCAAAATATTATCCAAAAAATATATGAAGAGATTACTGTTTTTATGCGCATTATTCTTAGGGATTTCCTTCGCGCAGGCACAAACGCCTCAATTTTATTATGTGGAGATCAAGACCAATAAAGGCGATGCGCTTTTAAAACTCTATAATGAGACCCGAAAACATCGGGACAATTTTGTGAAATTGGTTAGGGAGGGATATTATGATTCCCTCATGTTTCATAGGGTGATCAACAACTTCATGATTCAAGGTGGAGATCCGGACTCCCGTTATGCTGCCAGCAGACAAAAATTGGGCGAAGGTGGTCCAGATTATAAGATTCCTGCAGAAATCCAACCAGAATTGATCCATAAAAAAGGGACCATCGGTGCGGCGAGGGATAACAATCCAGCCAAAGAATCAGCAGCATCTCAGTTTTATCTGGTTCAGGGACGTGTGTTTTCACAAGCAGCTTTGGACTCCTTGGAAAAATTTAGATTAAAGGGGGTAAAACTTACGCCTTTACAACGCCAGACCTATTCCACCATTGGTGGTACGCCACATCTGGATGGAAACTATACTGTTTTTGGTGAATTATTGCGTGGTGTAGATATGGTCGACAAGGTTGCTACCGTAAAAACCGATAGTAATGATCGTCCTTTGGATGATGTTCGTTTTGCGATGCGCGTGCTGAACAAAAGAGAAGCTCAGGATCTAGAGCGTGAATTACAGGGATTGCCACCTAAAAAAGGCTTGTTCAGAAAATTATTCGGCTCCAAAGGACCTTATAAACTTCCTTAAAATAGAGATATAAACTTCCGTAAAATGAAGATATTAACCTATAATGTAAACGGTATCCGCGCAGCGCTTAAAAAAGGCTGGTTGGAATGGTTAAAACTCGAGAATCCTGATGTCATCTGTATCCAGGAGATCAAAGCAAGCCCTGATCAGGTGCCAGAGGTCGTATTACTGGAGGAAATGGGCTATGAACATTACTGGTATCCGGCACAGAAAAAAGGCTATAGTGGAACGGCCATTTTCACCAAAATAACGCCTAAGCATATTGAATATGGCTGTGGACACGAAGATTATGATTTTGAGGGAAGAGTGATCCGTGCCGATTTTGATAAGGCATCCGTGATGAGTGTTTATTTCCCATCGGGAACCACTGGGGATATAAGACAGGATTTTAAATACAAATTCCTGGATGATTTTCAGCTGTATTCGAACGATCTATTAAAAGAGAAACCAAACTTGGTGGTTTGTGGTGATTTTAATATCTGTCACCGCGCCATCGATATTCACAATCCAAAATCCAATGCCAATAGTTCGGGATTCCTTCCTGCCGAAAGAGAATGGATGGAAAACTTTATCAATTCGGGATATATAGATTCCTTCAGGCACCTGAATCCTGATCCGCATCACTATACCTGGTGGTCTTATCGTGCGGGAGCCAGAGGTAAAAACCTGGGCTGGCGCATCGATTACAATATGGTCTCCAATGGCTTAAAAGATAATATCGTTTCTTCTAGAATCCTTCCATCTGCGGTTCATTCCGACCATTGCCCGGTGGAATTGGTATTGGCTTAATCGGATTTCCGTTTAGGAGAAACCAACAGATATTTAAACAGACCTCAGGGTCTGTTTTTTTGTTTTTAAGGATTTTTCTCGTTAAATTAGTTTTTATGAACAAATCCTTCATCCTGATTTGCTTAGGGTTAGCCGTATTTCTGCTGCTGCTATCAGGCTTCCAATTATACGCCCAGTATAAAGGAGGTGAGGGATTTTCATTTTCTGATTTTCTTGTCCCCAGCTCGCTGCTGCTCTCTTGTATTGTTTTTATCAATCTCTGGAGAACCTATAAGCAGCAATCTGCTGGTTAAGCTATGCTTTTCTAAAAATCAACCCTAAATTTTATTCATGAAAAAGCCAATTTTAGTCATAAAATTTGGTTCGGCTTCCATTACCAATCAAGGTGAAGTGGATGATCGGATCGTGTTGGAGATTGCCCGACAATGTGCGCAACTTCAATCAACCTATAATATCGTATTAGTTTCTTCGGGTGCGGTTGCTGCCGGCAAACGATTTATTCCGAAATATACCGGCACTTTGTCGCAGCGGAAAGCCGCAGCTGCCATTGGAAACCCCTTATTGGTCATGACCTATGCCTCCTTTTTTCGTCCCTATAAAATAGCCTTGGCACAGAGTCTATGCGAAAGACATCATTTTTCCAATCGCAGTCAATTCCTGCAATTGAAAAGCACCTACGAAACCCTATGGAAAAACAATGTGATCCCCATCGCCAATGAGAACGATGTGGTAAGCAATAAGGAATTGAAATTCTCAGACAATGATGAACTGGCTACCCTTATCGCAGTAGGATTTGGAGCAGAAAAACTGCTTTTCAGCACTTCCGTACCAGGGGTTCTGAATGAAAAGGGAGAGGTTATCCCGCAAATCGAAAAGATTGACAGGTCTATACTGGCTCTGCCAAGCAAGGGAGTTTCTGATGTCGGTTTGGGAGGTATGGTATCCAAACTGAACTTTTCCCGAATGGCTACGCAGATGGGGATTGAAGTGGTTATTTTTTCTATGGAATCGGATAATGGACTACTGAAGGCCGTCCGAGGTGAAAACGGTACGGTATGCCTGCCCCAGAAAAAACAATTATCCTCCAAGAAAAAATGGTTGGCAAGTGGAAGTTTGATCTCCGGTTTGATACAGGTCGATGATGGCGCTATTGAAGCGATCCTGAAAAGGAAAAGTTTATTGGCTGTTGGGATTAAGAAGGTTGTTCAGGATTTTGTAGTAGGGGAGGTTTTTCAGATTATGGATGAGCAGCAAGTGGTCCGTGCAGTCGGAAAATCCAGAATTGATTCTGTTAGCCTGATGCAGAAGGATGGATTGAAATCAAGGGAGGGACTTCGTAATCTGGAAATTGCTCATGCAGACGATATCGTTCTGCTATAAGCAGCAAAAGTTTATGTCAAAAAGAAGAAAGATGAAAAACTTAGAAAAAGAAGATAAAGTAGGCATCCAAGTGGAGCTGGAACAGGCTAGGCAAGCTAAATGCACCATGGCCAGCATGTCAAATGCCGATAGACAAGAGGTTTTGAAAAAAATTGCTTCAAGTCTTTTAATAAACAAACAGCGTATCATCCAGGAAAATCAGAAGGACTTGGCAAAATTGGATGATAAAGATCCAAAGCGCGATAGGTTATTATTGGATGAGCCCAGAATAGAACAGATGGCAAGTAGCATTTTGGAGGTGTCGAAATTGGATGATCCAACAGGTCAGCTACTCTTGGAAAGGGAGCTTCCAAATGGATTGTTGGTCCGTAAAGAAACAGTTGCCCTCGGGGTCATCGCGGTCATCTATGAGTCCAGGCCAAATGTGACCATTGATGTGGCCAGTCTTTGTTTGAGGTCTGCGAATATTTGTTTATTACGAGGAGGCTCAGATGCTTGGTACAGTAATTCCTGTTTGGTTGAAATCCTTAAGGAGGTTCTGGTATCTGCTGGTTGTAATCCCCATCTTGTTCAATTGCTTCCCGTCGAGCGTGAATACGTAGAAGAACTATTGCATGCTCGATCTTATGTCGATCTGATTATCCCAAGAGGGTCGCAAAGGCTGATCAATTATGTAAGGGAGCATGCTAAAGTACCTGTGATTGAAACCGGTGCAGGCGTATGCCATACTTACGTGGATGAAACAGCTGATCTGGATATGGCGGCCGATATCATTGCCAATGCCAAAATATCAAGGCCTTCCGTATGCAATGCCCTGGATACTATCTTAGTCGATGCGGTCGTTTTGAATGGCTTACTGGAACGCTTGGTTCCAAAATTTGAAAGCGCGAAGGTCGAAGTATTGGCAGATGCAATATCCTATCCTGTTTGGAAATCCTTTGCTTACCAGCAACTGGGAAAAGCTACGCAAGACGATTTTGGAAGAGAATTTCTTGATCTGATCTGTTCCATGAAAGTCGTGAATGGGCTAGAGGAGGCATTAGACCATATTGCACACTATTCATCCAAACATTCGGAATGCATTGTCTCCCAAAATCCCAAAAATATTGCGACATTTATGAAGATGGTCGATGCAGCAGCAGTATATGCCAACGCTTCCACAAGATTTACGGATGGAGGAGTGTTCGGATTAGGGGCAGAAATTGGTATATCTACGCAGAAGCTGCATGCTAGGGGACCATTTGCACTGGAAAAACTAGTATGTGAAAAATGGTTTATTAATGGAGATGGACAAATTAGATAATTATGGGAATACGATATGAAAAGGATACGATCCTGAATTGGATCAATGAGATGGGTGAATTTTTACGCTTATTGGTAGAAAAGAATGAGCAATTGCAAATCTTAACGACAGATGAGTTCAACCAAGAAGGATATTTACATTTTTTTAATAAGGATAGGGCATTTTTTATAGAAAATGACCTTAAATCCTTAACGGATTTTGTTGCTGGCTTGGAGATCGAACAGATTAGACCCCTTGCGCAGCTATTAATGTATGATGGTTTGATGTCTGATGATCAGGATCTCTTGAAAAAATCAAAATTTTTATTCGAATTGAACATGAAAAAGTCCGGAGCTTTTTCATTTGATGATTATAATTATTTAAGCCTTATCGAGAATCGATTGAAATAAGTTGTTTTAACACCGATTGGAATAACCTCGAGGAATCGAGGTTATTTTTTTGGTTTGGGTTTCAGAGTTCTCTAAAATTTTGAATGAATATTATTTAATTAAGCCAAATTTTTTACAATTAGAAAGAGTTTGAATAATTTTTTTATCAACATACTGTCATAATTTTAAAGAAATTAATAAAAAAACCCAATTAAAACTAAGTTTTTAATAAAAAAGTGAGAAAATATTAAAAGTTACAATGAAGTGTTAAGCAATTGTTAAAAAAATATTATAAGTTTGAGTTGTGGAAATTATGCTAATTATGATTGGTCAGGTCTAACCAGCCGGAACTAACCAAAAAAGCAATTATTTAACAAACTCAAACAATTATTTATGAAACAAAATTTACTCAGTTTTATTCTGCTGTGTGCCCTATTTATAGGTGTTGCTCATGCGCAGAATCGTCAGGTGACTGGTCGAGTTTCTTCACAAACCACAGGAGAAAACTTGCCAGGGGCAACTGTTAAAGTTGTCGGGACTTCCATCTCCACACAGACGGATGGTGCCGGAAATTACAGTATTTCTGCGCCAGCGAATGGATCACTAACCATCACTAACGTTGGATTCATTTCGCAAACAGTTCAAATCAACAATCGCTCTGTTGTAAATGTCGTATTGGCAGAAGATGAAACTTCATTGGACGAGGTAATCGTTGTTGCCTATGGTACGGTGAAAAAATCAGACTTTACAGGTTCTGCAACTCAAATTGGTGAGAAAGAATTGGATAAAAGACCTCTTTCGAACCCATTAGTTGCTTTGCAAGGTGCTGGACCAGGTATCCAAACAAGTGCACCAGGTGGTGCTCCAGGATCCTCTCCAACTATCAGAATCCGTGGTATTGGTTCCTACTCAGCAGGATCAGGTGCACTTATCGTAGTGGATGGAGTTCCTTACGATGGCGGAATGTCCAATATCAATCCATCTGATGTAGAATCTATTACCGTGTTGAAAGATGCAGCTACCATCGCCATGTACGGATCTCGTGGTGCGAATGGTGTAATTATGGTTACCACTAGAAAAGGTAAAGCAGGAAGTCCTACTTTGCAAGCTTCTGCCCAATTTGGTTATAACCAAAATGGTGTACCTAATTACAATACCGTTTCTGCAGGGGAGTATTATGAGTTAATGTGGCAAGCTTACACCAATAACATGATCTATGGCGAGGCAAAACTTCCTGTGGACATTGCTCGTCAGATTGGTTCTGGTCTTTTGCCAAGAAATGCAGCGGGAAACCAGGTGTATAATGGAAAAACCTACCAAGATATCGTTCAATTTTTAGGAAATTACAATGCTTTCGATATTCCTAATAATGAATTGGTAAGTGTAGATGGTATATTGAATCCTAATGCCAAATTCAAATATTCTGATTACAAAACTTGGGAAGATGAATCTACTAGGAACGGGAAAAGAACGGAGTATAATGTAAATTATTCAGGTTCTTCAAATAATACCGATTTCTTTGCTTCAGCGAACTATTTGAAGGATAACGGTTGGTCTTACAGATCTTCCAAAGAAAGGTTTTTGGGTCGTTTAAACTTAAACTCTCAAATCAAGAGTTGGTTGAAAACCGGAATGAATTTATCTGCAGGTTCTCATACAGATAATAACGCATCAAGTGGTGATGGTATCAATAACCCTTTCTATTTCAGTAGAGGTATTGCGCCAATTTATCCTGTATACTTAAGAGATCCTCAAACAGGTAATCTTATCTTGGATGCAAATGGAGAAAAACGTTACGATTATGGAAATTTTGTTGCTGACTATGGGTTAAACCGTATTTTCAATAGTGGTCGTCATGCGTTGGCAGAAACCATGATGAACAATGACTTCGGTAATCGTGAATTCATTAATGCAAGAGCTTATTTAGATATTAATTTCTTGCCTTGGTTAACATTGAGCACAACTTTTAGTCCTGATTTTACAAATACTAGAGGAGAGAGCTATGAAAACACTGAGGTAGGTGATGGAGCTCCAGCTGGTCGTTATAGCCAAGGCTGGACGAGATCCTATTCGTATACCTTCAACCAAATCTTAAGAGCTAACAATACCTTTGGATTGCACAATCTAGAGACATTATTAGGTCATGAGGTTTATTCATACAAATACGAATCTATCGATGGTATGAGAACTGGACAAGGTTTCGATGGAATGCACGTATTCAGTAACTTTGTGGATATTGCTTCTTTGACTTCTGGTAAAACAGAAAGTACAATGGAAAGTTATTTCGCACGCGCAAACTATAATTACAATAGCCGTTATTATTTAAGCGCTATGATCAGAAGAGATGGTAACTCTAAATTCCATTCAGATTTAAGATGGAACAATTTCTGGTCTATTGGTGGTGCTTGGCGTTTAGACCAAGAGGCTTTCTTCCAAAATGAAAACATTAATTTATTGAAATTAAGAGCATCTTATGGTGTGTTAGGTAATGCTGATGTGGGTTACTATCCTTATCAAGCTACTTATGGTCTTTATAACAATGCATCAGAATCTGGTTCAGCAATGACTTCACTTGGTAGTAGTGCCCTAACCTGGGAAACTCAAAAACCATTTGATATCGGAGTGGATTTTGCGTTCTTGGACAATAGAATCAATGGTACTTTAGAATATTACCACAGAAACTCTGATGGGTTATTATTCAGTGTTCCTCAACCTTATCATAATGGTGGTACTACTGGAGGTTCATTTGCTATCAACCAAAACGTTGGAGCAGCAACGAACAAAGGTATCGAGTTGTCTGTAAATGGTCAATTGATCAGAAAAGAAAACTTCAACTGGACGCTAGGAATCAACCTAACTACGATTAAAAATGAAATGACCAAAATGCCGTTAGAAACTCCAGAAATTGTTGATGGAGCCTACAAACGTTCAGTTGGCCATTCTATGTATGATTTTTGGTTGAGAACATATTATGGAGTAGATCCTGATAATGGTAATGCCTTGTATTTGGGCTTGGCGGAGAACGCTACTTTTGATCCAAAATACCACAAAGTGATTGATCGTGGAAATGGCGTTATGGATACAGTAACCTCAGAACACGGTACCGCAAGGTTATCATATGTTGGAAAAAGTGCAATAGCTCCAGTTTATGGAAGTATTGTGAACACCTTCAACTATAAAGATTTTGAATTTGGATTTGTATTGACTTATGGTCTTGGTGGTTATGCCTACGATGGCCAATACGCAGGGTTAATGAGTGCAGGTCCTACAAATGGTGCGAATTTACATGAAGACTTATTAGGTGCTTGGAAAAACCCAGGAGATGTATCGCTTATTCCTGCGATGAATACGTCTAGGACTGGTCAAACAAGCGCTTTATCGGATCGTTGGTTAAGAAAGAGATCCTATTTGAATATTAGCTCGATCAATTTAGCATACACAATACCATCTCAGTATGTTTCTCGTATAGGCGTAAAAAATGCGCGCTTATATGCAAGTGCAGAGAACCTTTATTTCTGGTCGGCGAAAAAAGGATTTAACCCGGTAGGAGCTTTTACAGGTAATACTGGAAACAGTACCTATACGCATGCAAGAACAATTAACTTTGGTGTTAACTTTGGATTCTAAGATTATGTTTTTTAAGAAGATTTTTAATAAAAAGACTGTTTTTGCAGCTACTGCAATGGCAGCCCTATTGATAAGTGGTTGTAAGAAAGATTTTTTACAAAAAGACCCTACAGGTAGTATAGGTCCAACCATCATTTTTTCCACAACGAAAAATGCACTTACTGCCATTAATGGTATGCACCGTTATATGTATTCACAATGGCACAGCAATCAGGCGGCCGGTGGTCAAAGTGGAAACATGATCTATACAGAAGTGTTAGGTGATGATTTTGTGATGACCGGTGCTGCAAACGGCTGGTTCAACAGTGAATATAAGTGGAATAGCCATAGAAACGAGACGGCAAGCATTCTGTTGTTCAATTATGGTTTCTACTATGCATTAATTGGTAATGCGAATGAAATCATTGCGAACATTGATGCTGCTGAAGGTCCACAAGAAGAAAAGGATTTCATCAAGGGTCAGGCATTAACTTACCGTGCATGGAGTTATTACCAAATGGTACAACTTTTTGGTAAACGATATGTAAAAGGCGGAGATAACTCTTCTATGGGTATGTCTTTGGTTTTGGAAAAGACTGAAGGTGCTGTTCCTAGAAATACCGTAGAGGAAACTTATGACCAAATCAATAAGGATTTGGATGCAGCAATTGAGTTGTTCAAAACGGCAACACCAAGACCTAATGTTTCCCATTTAAATAGCAATGTGGCAAAAGGAATTAAAGCGCGTGTAGCTTTGACCCAGCAAAATTACGATATCGCTGCTGCAATGGCTAAGGAAGCACGTCAAGGATATAGCTTGATGACAGCTGCACAATACTTGAATAATTTTGTGGATGTAAATAATCCAGAATGGATTTGGGGTATTGAACACCGTGAGGATCAACCATTGTATTTCTATTCCTTCTATGCGTATGTAGGTAATTTTAGTTCTACCAATACCAGAGGTAATCCAAAAGCAATTAACTCTTTGCTTTATGATAAGATCTCGGCAACAGATATCCGTAAAAAGCTATGGGATCCAACGGCAAAAGAGGCAGGTTTCCCAGTGGCGTCTGGCGGTGTAAGACAACCTTATATGACCAGAAAATTCACTTTGCCAAACCCTGGAAACAGTAACGGCGATTTGATGTTCATGCGTGCTGCCGAAATGTACCTTATCGAAGCAGAAGCGTTGGCTAGAACTGCAGGTAGAGAAGCAGAAGCTAAGCAAGTATTGTTTGATCTCGTAAAAACTAGAGATGCGGCTTACACATTATCGACAAACACAGGTGCGGCTTTGATTGAGGAAATCTTAGTACAAAGACGTGTGGAGTTATGGGCTGAAGGTTTCCGTTTTTACGATTTGAAACGTTTGAATTTACCATTGGACAGAAATGGATCAAACCATAACGCAACTTTGGCAGATGTAATGAGTGTTCCTGCTGGAGATAAAAGATGGGAATTCTTAATTCCAAGATCAGAATTGAACAGAACTTTAGGAGTAGTCATTCAGAATCCTTTGTAAGAAGGATTATTATAAAAGCCCTGTAGAATCATCTACAGGGCTTTTTTTATTTCAAAATTTTATCTCATCCCCCTAATCCTTCAACACTTCCCTAGCAATAACCAACCTTTGTATCTCCGAAGTCCCCTCATAGATCTGCGTAATCTTCGCATCCCGCATCAACCTTTCCACATGATACTCCTTCACATATCCATAACCACCATGAATCTGCACGGCCTCCACCGTATGCTTCATCGCCACTTCCGATGCATGCAATTTCGCCATGGCAGCCGCTTTTCCATACGCTAAACCTTGATCCTTCGTCCAGGCAGCCTTATAAGTCAACAATCTTGCCGCTTCAATATCCACCTCCATATCCGCTAATTTAAACTGAATCGCCTGATGGTTGGAGATCGGCTTGCCAAAAGTCTTTCTTTCCTTGGAATAGGCCAATGCCAGATCGTAAGCCCCAGCAGCAATACCCAAAGCTTGAGCCGCAATCCCAATCCTACCACCATCCAACGTCTTCATGGCGAATTTGAAACCAAACCCATCCTCTCCGATGCGGTTCTCTTTCGGTACCCGCACATCAGAAAACATCAACGAATGCGTGTCCGAACTTCTGATACCCAATTTGTTCTCTTTAGGACCAATACTGAATCCCTCCATTCCCTTTTCAACGATCAGCACGTTGATCCCTCGATGTCCTTTCTCAGGATCAGTTTGGGCAATAACCAGATAGATATCGGCGTTTCCACCATTGGTAATCCAATTTTTTGTTCCGTTTAATAGATAATAATCCCCTTTATCCTCCGCCAAAGTATGTTGGGAGGAAGCATCAGACCCAGCTTCAGGTTCTGATAAAGCAAAGGCACCCAATTTCTCCCCAGAAGCCAATGGCTTCAAGTATTTCTGTTTCTGCTCTTCTGAACCATATTCATTCAATCCATAACATACCAACGAATTATGCGCCGACATGATCACTGCTGCAGAAGCATCGATCTTCGCGATCTCCTCCAACGCCAGTACATAGGCCAAGGTGTCCATTCCAGCACCGCCATAAGCCTCCGGGACCATGATGCCCATAAAGCCTAGGGAACCCATCTGTTTCACAAAATCGTAAGGAAATTTTGCCGCTTCATCTCTTTCTATTACCCCTGCTTTCAGTTCCTGTGCAAATTCGCGAGCGGCATCACGAATCATTTTATGCTCTTCGGATAGTTCAAAATTCATATCGTTTGTTTATATGGTATAACCAAATATACATAATAATACTATGCAAGCATAATAATAACCCTATCAATTTTATCATTTATCCTTCACATAGCATCTCCGAACCTCAAACATTTGTCATCTTTAACTTTTCTCAAAACTTTATGAAAGCCCTCGTTGTTAAGTAGATAGTTTTAATTTACAAAATACTGACCATCATACACGGCTGTAATTTTGGAATTGAAAATAAATACTACTATATTGGTAGAGTATTTTTTAAAAACAAATAAAAGATTAATTATATGAGCTTAAGATTAGGAGACACAGCGCCAAACTTTCAGGCAAAGACATCTATTGGAGATATTGATTTCTACGATTATATCGATGGGAAATGGGCCGTATTATACTCGCATCCCGCAGATTTTACCCCGGTATGTACCACCGAGTTGGGTATGACCGCCAAGTTAAAAGAAGAATTTGAAAAAAGGAATGTTAAGGTATTGGCATTAAGTGTGGATTCTGTTCCTGAACATTTGGAATGGATCAAAGATATCAATGAAACCCAATCCACCCAGGTAGATTTCCCTATCATTGCTGATGAAGACCGTAAGGTGGCAGAATTATACGATATGATTCACCCGAATGCTTCGGCAACGGCTACCGTTCGCTCGGTATTTGTGATCGGACCGGACAAAAAGGTGAAATTAACGTTAACCTATCCGGCATCTACCGGTCGGAACTTCATCGAGATCCTACGTGTCATCGACTCTTTGCAGTTAACAGATGAATATCAGGTGGCAACTCCTGCGAACTGGGAGGATGGACAGGATGTAATTGTTGTTCCAGCTATTAAGACGGAAGATATCCCAGGTAAATTCCCGAAAGGTTACACCGAGATCAAACCGTATTTGAGAACAACTCCTCAACCCAATAAATAAATCCCATAACCCAATAAATAGATCAACTATTTATTTCGGGAAATTATTAAATACCATAAAAAAAGGTTTTGCCACAGGCAAAACCTTTTTAACATACATAAGTCTTGTTATTGTTTAATATACCTTCACCATGTAGATAAAGTCCTGCAACTTTTTGATCTGCTCGGTGCGAGGTAGATTTGATAGGCTGTTTTTACTGCTCAGCACGATATTTCCTTTTAGGGAATCCTTAGGGATCCGGTTCAAGGTTTCGATCAGCGCTTTGGTCTTAATGGCAAATGCGGCACCATCAATACCTTTTTGTTTTCCGGAAATAATCCCGATCACATTTCCTTGTTTATCCAATACCGGACCTCCACTGTTTCCTGGGTTTACAGGTACCGAGATCTGATAAGCGGTGGTATCACCACTATACCCGGTAGAAGAACTCAAATAACCTTCGCCATACACCGCTTCATCCCTAGGATATCCAATTGTGAATATGCCTTCGCCCAGATCCAAACCTTGACGCTTGAACGTATAAGGGATGTTTTGGCTCATAGAGAAACTGGTATCCGAAATATGAAGGATCGCCAAGTCTTTCTCCTCATCTACATGGATGACAGCAGCTCGGTAAATCTCCCCTTTATTGTTCTGGAGATGGATGGAATCAGATCCGCTTACCACGTGGAAGTTGGTCACCACATAACCATCTTTGGTCAACATGAAACCCGTTGCTCCAAATTGTAAAGGAGTAGGGGCAGGGTTCTCTTTGCTGTTGATGTTACGGATCGCATTATGGTGCGCATTGACATTACGCTTTACGTTGTTTATCTCACGTTTAAGCGCGCTATATTCTGTAGTGGTCTTACGTATCGTGGAGAAGTATCCGGTTAAATAGAGCGTAGCTAAAGAAGAAATGACAGCAACAGCAGCAGCTGCAACAGCATTGATCTTTAATTTTCTCCACATTCTTAACACAATCGGCTCTGTGGATGTATTTTTAACCACCTGATCCAGTGTAGCAATAAATTCTTTTCGGTTTTCATGCTTGCGCAAGTCCGATACAAATTCCTTATGCGAAAGAAATTGTGAATTCCATTCAGCATCCTCGCGGCAAAGGCTTTCGAATTCCAATCGCTCCTTTGCGGTCATCTCTCCGCCAAGGTATCGGTCTGCTAATGTTAAAAATTCTGTTTGATTCATGTTATCTTTCATCCTTTACCCATTGGTCAAAAAATAATTTTTTCAACCGTTGTAAACATTTGTATTTTTGGTTCTTCGCATTGTCAGCATTCGTGTATCCCAATTGATCACATATTTCCTGCATGGATTTTTTCTTGATGTAGAATTCTTTCAGGATGCTGGCACAGGGCTCACCTAAGTTGGCCATGGCGGCTTCCATCTGATTGAATTTTACTTCTTCGGCTTCATGGCTCTCCAAAGCTGAATCCATATCCGGAATATCCAAGTTCTCCTGGTCTATACTATCCAGGGAAAGATTCCGTCGATTCAGTTGTTTTAACCACAACCGCCTACAAATCGAATATAAGAACGTGTTTAATTTGCTGCTCAGCTCAAAACCTTCCGCTTGAGTAATCTTATCATACAATACGATCATTGCTTCCTGAAAGATATCCTTTGCTTCATCCTCTGTCCCCTTGTTGTTCAGGATCATGTGCGATACTGATGGATAACAGGTTTTGTAGATATCAGCAATCGCCGAATTCTCCCGCTTACGCATCCCTTCCAACAATTCCATGTCCGTGCGCGTCTTTACTAATATCTTTCTGATTTTACTCACTAATTAATACCCTTATTTTCAAATAGTAACCCATAATAATCAAAAAATTGAAATTATTATGAATTCTTTCCCAAACGTAAAAGAATTTTTATGTAATAACAATAACGTCTTCTAATCCTTATAAATTATTTAATTAAAGAAACCATATCTTTTTGGATATGGTTTATCGCTTATCTTTTAAAATACTGTTTTTTATGCTAAAACCATGGCATCGTGTTAGAAACAATATTAAAGTATGCTTTTAGTATGGTTAAAGCATGTGTTTATATGCTCAACATAGGAATTGCATACTTTCACATTACTTTCACTATGGTTTCAGAGCGAACCTAATCAGATAAAACCCTACGTAGCTGATCCGATTAGATTCCCGAAAAAATACTGTTGAAATATTCCCCTAGAATAGGTACTGGTTTTTTATGGCCGTTCACCGCATTCATTACCCCAGCGATCCATAGAATAACCAATAAGACAAATCCTAAAACGGAGATGATCCAACCAATAAAAGGTAGATAACTGAACATCCCAAAGATAAACATAGCCAGGAATATGCCTAAGGATTGCCGGATGTGAAAAGTGGTAAAGTCGTTCCGTTTCTCGTTGTTCAATACAAAAGCAATGATGAGACCGATAGCCGTCAGGTAGGAGATGATGGCAAAATTCTTACCATCCTCCATCAAATTATTGCCTCGCTGATCAAATGGGCTTGATGAGTTTTTCATAAATAGTTTAAAAGTTCATTGGTTAGATGTATGATAAATATAACATAATTTTCCTAAAATTGTTAAACTACTAGAATCTCGGGTACAAATACGTTTAGGGTAAACTTATACCTATGATTTTTGTTTAAATACTAATGAAAAACGATTATGGAAGAAAAAACGATTAGATATCCACATCCGAATGGAGAGATCACCATTCTCTGGAAGCCTGAAAAATGTATACATTCGGGAATATGTGTAAAGACTTTGCCGCAGGTTTACGATCCGAAGGGAAGACCATGGATTACACCGGAGCCTGCAACTACGGAAGAATTGATTGATCAGATCAATCATTGCCCGTCGGGCGCTTTGAGTTATGAACTTTCGAAGGATTAGGAAAAGATTAAAAACAAAAAAGGTCGCATTTATTAAATGCGACCTTTTTACTGCGGTCTGGACGGGACTCGAACCCGCGACCCCATGCGTGACAGGCATGTATTCTAACCAGCTGAACTACCAGACCTCATGTTTGCAAAATGATTTCCAAGTTAAACTTGACCAATATTGGCGGTCTGGACGGGACTCGAACCCGCGACCCCATGCGTGACAGGCATGTATTCTAACCAGCTGAACTACCAGACCAATATTTTGCAATTTCTTTTAAAGAACGTGGTCTTTTCAGACCTTGTTAATTCAATAATTAACTGTTGTTTTTGTTGTGGCGGTCTGGACGGGACTCGAACCCGCGACCCCATGCGTGACAGGCATGTATTCTAACCAGCTGAACTACCAGACCATTTTCCTTCTTTTCAGAAGGTGTGCAAATATAGTGTTTATTTCTAAATCTGCTAAATATTTTTGAAAAATATTAGTCTACAGCGCCCTCTTTCATCTTTTCGGCATTCTCTGCAAACTGTAGCTTGTCGATAATGTCCTGAATATCACCATCCATAATGGCAGGTAAATTATACATCGTCAAACCGATACGGTGCTCGGTTACACGACCCTGTGGATAGTTGTAGGTACGGATCTTCGCCGAACGGTCTCCGGTGGATACCATCGTCTTACGTTTCGCGGCTACATCACCATGTTTCTTCTGTACTTCAAGTTCGTAAAGCTTGTTACGAAGCATCTCCATCGCCAACTCACGGTTTGCCAATTGCGAACGCTCTACCTGACAAACAACCACGATTCCAGAAGGTTTGTGCGTCAACTGAACCTTGGTCTCTACCTTGTTCACGTTCTGACCACCAGCACCACCTGAACGGGATGTCTGCATCTCGATATCGCCTGGATTGATCTCCACGTCAACCTCTTCCGCTTCTGGTAAGACAGCTACCGAGGCTGCTGATGTATGTACTCGGCCTTGCGTTTCCGTATCAGGGACACGTTGAACACGGTGAACTCCTGATTCATATTTCAATTGACCATACACATCATCGCCAATTACTTTTAGGATCACCTCTTTATAACCACCCGATGTTCCTTCCGTTACATCCATCACCTCAGTTCTCCAACCTTTGGTCTCGAAATAACGGGTATACATACGGTATAGATCGCCAGCAAATAAGGCTGCCTCATCTCCTCCTGTACCACCGCGGATCTCGATGATGGCATTTTTACCATCCTCTGGATCTTTAGGGATCAACATCAGACGAATCTCTTCTTCTTTTTCCTCACGTTGGGTCCAAAGAATATCCAATTCCTCCTTCGCCATCTCCCTCAACTCCTGATCCTTCTCATTGGCAAGGATGTCTTTGTTGGTATCGATGTTGCTCACCATATTTTTATAGATATGGTATTGTTCTACAATCTTACCTAGGTCTTTATATTCCTTATTAAGTTTTGCAAAACGACTCATGTCGCTAATGGTATCAGGATTGGATAATTCCGCTTCTACTTCTTCCCAGCGCTCTTTTATCGCTTGTAATTTGTCTAACATAGTATTCCTCTGTTGAATAGTTCATTCCCAAATCGTTGGGAATGATAGTAATCGACAAAAATAAAGATTTTTGCGCTTTTTTTAAGTAACTAATGCGAAGAAACTGCTTTTAGCCCAACGATAGAGCCTATCAAGGTGATAATGAAGAAGATGCGCCAGAAATCTGTAGGTTCTTTAAAGAAGAAAATACCCATCAATACGGTTCCTACCGCACCGATGCCCGACCATACGGCGTAGGCAGTACCCAAGGGTAATGTACTGGTTGCTTTGATCAATAAGCCCATACTAACCGTTACACTAACCAAGAAACCCAGATACCACAGGTACATTTCCGTTCCGGTGGCAAATTTTGCACGTCCGATACAATACGTGAAAGCGACTTCAAAAAGCCCGCCCAATACTAGAATAATCCAATTCATTTGTTGTATGTTTTAATTACTGAGGCAAATTTCTGCTTTTACCCGCAATAAGCTTTTTACATATGTTAAAAAAATCTCGATGATTTTATTTTTTTGTCGCCCGGATGCGGCTCAAGGTAACTTGGCTAATTCCTAGGTAAGAGGCAATATATCCTAATTTGATGCGATTCGTGATGTTCGGTGCCTTCTTTAATAGCTCTTCATAGGATTCCAGGGAGGATTTAAACAGTCGGAACATCAACCTATCCTCAATTTTCAGGGATTCCAATTCAGCCAGTTTTCTTCCCCAATTGGCAATTCCGATAGATTTTAGGAAAAGATTTTGTAGGTCGGTGCTGGAAATGCGGTATAAGCTAGAATCTTCGAGGCTTTGGATGGTTTCATAACCTCTTTGGTTATGGATATAACTGTTCAAAGAGATTAAGGCATCTCCAGGAAAAGTAAAGGCAAGAATGATCTCCTTTTCTGCCTTGTGGTAATAGATTCGGCAGATACCGGATTTCTGAAAATAAATATATGGGCTGATCTTTTCCGACTCGATAAGCTTGGTATTCTTAGGTACATGGACCTCTTCGATGATTTCCTCCAATAATTCCAAGTCGGAAGACGCTAATCGAAAAATAGAATCGGCTATTTCCCTGAACTCCATGTTTCCAATGTTAATTGTTCCCCATCCCAAACGGCATAAGTATTATAATTGATCCATTCGCCAAGGTTGACGATGGTGGATTGATTACCTATGGTCCTTTCATAAGGAAGATGCCGGTGACCAAAAATAAAATAATCGTAATGTTCGCCCTGCAGGATTTCCTTCGAATACACGATCAGCCATTCATTTTCTTCGCCAAGAAACTTTTCTTCATTGTTGTTGGCGATTCGGCTGTGTTTCGACCATCTTGTAGCAATACCTATCCCCAGGTTAGGGTGCAGGCGGGCAAATAACCATTGGCAAAAACGCGATCTAAAAATTTTCTTCAAAAATTTATATTTCGCATCTCCTGGACCAAGACCATCGCCATGATGTATGTAAAAACGCTTCCCATCTACTTGAAGAACCTTTTCATTGGAGACGACTTCAGCACCCAATTCCTGTTTGAGGTATCCAAACATCCACATGTCGTGGTTCCCTTTGAAGAGGGTGATCTTAACACCTAAATCGGCCAATTCAGCCAGTTTGCCAAGAAAACGAATGTAACCTTTGGGGACTACCGAGGCGTATTCAAACCAGAAATCAAAGATATCGCCTACGAGGTAAAGTTCTTTTGCATCGGTTTTTATATGGTCTAACCAAGCAACGATTCGGCGCTCCCTATCCAAGGAATGTGAAGTAGGATAAGATCCTAAATGAAAATCGGAAGCAAAATAAATCTTGTTGCGTATGCCCATGAGTTCAAAACTAGCAAATTAAATCATTAGTTTTGTTATAAACTAATTGTAATAGATATGAGGAAATACACCTGTTTGGGCATCATTGTCCTGGGCTTGGCGGCCTGTAATCAAGAAAAAGCTATTGAATCAAAAACCGATATTACATTGAAACCCTATCCTAAAACTGAAAAAGGAACACAAACTGATACTTATTTTGGTGTTACCGTGGAAGATCCCTACCGATGGTTGGAAGATGACCTATCTGCTGAAACCAAAGCTTGGGTAAAAGCTGAAAATGAAGTCACCGAGGATTATTTAAGCCAGATTCCTTTCCGGGAGAACATCCGAAAACGGTTGGAGAACCTGTGGAACTATGAAAAATTCTCCGCTCCTTTTACCGAAGGCGAGTACACCTATTTTTATAAGAATGATGGTTTACAGAACCAATCGGTCATTTATCGTAAAAAAGGAGATGATGGGAAAGAAGAAGTTTTCTTGGATCCGAATAAGTTTTCTAATGATGGTACGACCTCTTTGGCAGGATTATCATTTAGCAAAGATGGTTCATTGGCGGCCTATCAGCTATCTGAAGGAGGTTCTGATTGGACTAAGGTCATCATCATCAACACGAAGGATAATTCGATCGTAGGGGATACCCTGACGAATGTGAAATTCAGCGGCCTTGCTTGGCAGGGAAATGAAGGGATTTATTATTCATCTTACGATAAACCGAAAGAAGGATCTGCTTTGTCGGCAATGACCGACCAGCATAAGCTGTATTTCCATAAGCTGAACACTGCCCAATCTTCTGATGCCTTGATCTTTGGTGGGCCAACCACCCCGCGTAGATATATCGGTGCGGGATTGACCGAGGATGAAAGGTTCCTGATCGTTACGGCGGCTAATGCCACATCGGGAAATGAGTTGTACATCAAAGACCTGAAGAATCCGGGTTCAGATTTTGTTCCGATTGTGAACAACATGGAGTCCAACCATTATGTATTGGATAATGAAGGCGATAACCTGATCATCTATACCGAGTTGAATGCGCCGAACGGTAGATTGGTGCAGACCAGTTTTGCTACACCTACGCAGGAAAATTGGAAGGATCTGATTCCGGAGACGGAACAGGTGTTGAGCCCTTCTACTGGTGGAGGTAAAATCTTCGCTAATTATTTGAAAGATGCGACCACGCTTGTCAAACAATACGATAGACAAGGCAAATTGGAGCATGAGGTAGAATTACCGGGTGTGGGTACCGCTTCAGGATTTGGTGCCAAAAAGGATGAAAAATCCCTGTATTATTCCTTTACGAATTATGTAAATCCAGGAACCATCTATAAATATGATATTGCTTCAGGTAAATCAGAAGTGTATAAAGCTTCAGCGATTAAATTCGATCCTGCCAACTACGAATCGAAACAGGTTTTCTACACCTCTAAGGATGGTACTAAAGTTCCGATGATCATTACCTATAAAAAAGGAATCAAATTGGATGGGACCAACCCTACGATGCTGTACGGTTATGGAGGTTTCAACATCAGTTTGACGCCTTCTTTCAGTACCAGTAATGTAATCCTATTGGAACAGGGTGGCGTGTATGCGGTGGCTAACCTGCGTGGCGGTGGTGAATATGGGCAGACTTGGCACGTAGCAGGTACCAAATTGAATAAACAGAATGTATTTGATGATTTCATTGCCGCAGCAGAATACCTGATAAAGGAGAAATATACCTCTTCGGAAAAATTGGCGATTGCGGGTGGTTCCAATGGAGGGTTGTTGGTCGGTGCAGCAATGACGCAACGCCCGGAATTATTTAAAGTAGCCTTTCCGGCAGTAGGGGTGTTGGATATGTTGCGTTATCATAAGTTTACGGCAGGTGCTGGATGGGCATTTGATTATGGAACAGCAGATGATAATGCGGAAATGTTCAATTACTTGTATAAATATTCGCCTTACCATGCCTTGAAACAAGGGGTAGATTATCCTGCGACGATGGTTACTACGGCCGATCATGATGACCGCGTAGTACCCGCGCATTCCTTTAAATTCGCTGCGCGCTTGCAAGAATATAATAAGGGAACTAATCCGATGCTGATCCGTATCGATACAAAAGCTGGTCATGGTGCCGGAAAATCAACTGCTATGGTTATTGCAGAGCATACTGATAAATGGGCTTTCATGTTCCAGAATATGAAGGTGGGTTATCGGGATGTGAAATAATTAAAATAGTGAAATAAGAAAAGGATTCTTGCTGTCCATCGATTAAGTTTTGGACAACAAGAATCCTTTTTATTTTGGCCACTGCTATTGAAGCAGCTCCATATCGGTGTCCCTTATTCAGTTTCCCAAGTAGGGAGTCCTTTTTTCATTAAGGCCAAATTTGATTCATAGTCTGCTTTTTCATCCGCAGCTGCTAAGCTGATCGCTTTTTCTTGGATCGCAATGGCCTCTTTGGTTTTTCCAGATTTATGCAGAATGTTTGCATAGGTATCTAAATATTGCGGATTTTCTTTCTTTTCCAAGGATTTTTTGCTCCAGGCCAAGGCTGCTTCTAAACATACCGGATCGGTACAGTTTTCAAAGATAGTCCAGGCAAAACTGTTCAGTTGTGTTTCGGAAACCGCGGCTCCTGATGCAATTAAATGATTTACGGCCTCTCTGTACTTGGTCCAGTCCTTTTTAGCTCTATAATAATTAGGCTTGAAGGTCATGAAGGACTCTTACAATTTCAAATCCGGATAAGCCTTAATAGCCTCTTCTGCTGCTTGGTCAAAATTATCCGTTTGAGAAGCACGTAATTTAGGCATAAGTACCGAATTAATTACGGCAGTTCCTAACATGGCATCCGCTTTTCCTGCACCCATCACTTCGTCTACTTTTGCCTTGTTATTGCGAATCAATTCAAATGCCTTATTATCCACACTTGTAATGGATGATCTCAACATAGGAATAAATTCCTTCGTTAAAACGGCATCAGCACTGGAATTCTCTATAATGGAAGCAATAGCTTCTGCTGCAGTATTTTTGTCATATGCCTTTGTTGCTGCTTTTGCCATGGCTTTGGCGGCTTCGACATCCTTAGGATTAGCCTTGTATTTTTTAACGATGGTTTCATATTGCGTACTCGGGTCAAAGCTTTCTTTGGTCATAGCGATAAACTCATCAGCTTCGCCACCACCTACAATACGGTGAACCAATTCGCCATTTGGATTAAAGATTAAAAAGGTAGGATAAGCGGCAATGGCGTAATCTTTTGCGAATCGTTTTGCTTCGGCTCTCCAAGATTTCACATCCTCGTTATCCCCTGGGGTTTCATCCATTTGAATCTTCAGGTTCACAAATTTTTCATTGAAAAATGTTCCCACTTTTTCCTGTGGGAAAATGTTATCCGACATGTATTTACATGGGCCACACCAGGTGGTAAATGCATCCACGAAAATGAACTTATTTTCCTTTTTGGCTTTCTCCTTAACCTTGGCCCAAGTGGTATTGTGCTCAAAGTGAATACCTTTTTCCTGTGCAAAAACCAAGAAAGGGAGCGTGAATAAAATGAATATTAGCTTTTTCATAATTAACTTTACATTTCTAAATATTTAACTAAAGTAACCATTATTAACAAAAAAGTCCTTGTAGAGACAAGGACTTTAAAAGATTTAACATTTTTTAGATAGCTAATTGCTTCTGCATTTCTTTGGTTAATGCTTTTTTGTGCAATAACAAAGAGATAGTTTTATAGCGAACAAACTCTTTTGTTGCATACATATAACCTTTATAATCGTTGGTAGTTCCCCATGAGTTCTTAACGATATAATATTCTTTTCCGTTCTGATCTTTTACCAAACCTACGATGTGCATTCCGTGGTCATCGGTTGTGGTATAGTTGTCAAAAGCTTCTTGACGTTGCGCAGGAGTGATCTTCGCTTCTGGTTTCGGACCGTTGAACATATTATCCAACTCTTCTTTACTCATTTGCTCGATCGGTTTTTCTGGCACATAAGCTACGCCATTCTTCCAGCTGAAGCTTTTCTCGGATACGTCAGTTGCCCATGCTACTGTGAATCCTTTTTCCAAAGCTTGGTCGATGATATCGGTAAGATCATTGATCTTCACGTTATAGAAACTTTCGAAAGACCAGTTGTCAGGGATCAATAGGACAAATGGTTTGTATAAAGCATGCTCTTCAAAAGAAGAGATCCCTACATAATCATCTGGATTGATACCCACTACTTGATCGGCAAATGTACGTGGGGTATAGGTTTTTCCTTTGTATTGGAAGGATTCAGGTACTTTTCCTAGATAAGAATCCATCGCCGCAGTAAATGAATTGATCCAGTTTGCTCCTGGTTTCTTACTTTTTGCCACAGATTCTGTGATGGATTGAAGGATTGGGCTCATCTCCCCAAAGTTATTGCGTGTCTGTCCTTCAGGCAATCCGGTATACGCCTCGTAAGGTACTGCACCGTATTTTCTGAAAATAGTCAATACATCATGCAATTGGCCGCCGTCGCCTTGTGCCTGTTGTCCATGCAGACGCACAAAGTTCTTTGCTTTTTCAATGTAGGTATTACGGGCAGTATAGATCTGGGAAATATTCACTGGTTCCTTGCCCATTCGGATCATCTCGGATTCTAAGAAGGAGTTTCCAGAATAAGACCAACAGGTACCAGATGATCCTTGGTCCTTAATAGAAGTGTTTCCAAGGTTGATCACTTCCGTGAACTTGAATCCTGCCTTACTGTTGTCGCTGGCATTGCCTTTTAAGGCATTTATTAAGTTGTCTTGTGCGAATGTTTGGGTTGTAGCAAATAGAGCTGCTGCAAAAAGAATAGATTTACTCCAATTCATGTTATTATAATATTAAAAAACTGTGTACGAATTTATAAAATAATAAAGAGTAGCTAGGCCACTCTTTGTAAAAATATTAGCACATACTAAAACAGGCCCCTTTTCGGAGCCTGTTTATATGATTAGGATTTTTCAAAATCTTGTTTCTTCGGAAACATCAGGGATGCGATGATACTCAACGCTAGGATTCCCAGAATGACGATAAGGGAATGGGTGGTGGTAAAGCCCCATTCTTTCAAGTAGCTATGCAATAGCATTTTCAGACCGATGAAGATCAATAAGAATGCTAAACCTACTTTTAGGTAATGGAATTTGTGGATGATGTTGATCAATAGGAAGAACATCGAACGTAATCCTAGGATTGCAAAAATATTCGAGAAGAATACAATATAAGGGTCTTTGGTTACCGAGAAGATCGCAGGGATCGAATCCACCGCAAAGATCAAGTCGGTAAATTCAATCACCAATAACACCAAGAATAGGGGAGTCATGTATTTCTCGCCATTTTCTACATGGAAGAAATTTCCTTGATCCAACTTATGGGTTACTTTGAATCTTTTGGACATGAACTTAACCACAGGGTGGTTTTCTGGATCCACTTCCTCTTCTTTATTTCTGTTCATGTACATGGTAAACCCGGTGTACACCAAGAATGCACCGAATACATATAGGATCCATCCAAATTTGGTAATCAATGCCGCACCTACGAAAATGAAGATACAACGCATGATGATGGCACCTAGGATACCCCATACCAATACTTTATGGTAATACTTTTCTGGAATACCAAAGGAACTGAACAGCAATACCATAACGAAGATATTATCTACCGAAAGAGCATATTCTACTACATAACCGGTTAGGTATTCGAGTGTAAGGTTCTTATTATAGGCCTGAAGACTTCCAACGAGGTCGTTTTCATTAATGGTGATATTATGCAGGTGTTTGGCGACGACCTCTTTGAGCCGTGCCATATCATGCACATTATGCAGCTCATTTCCCCAATAATAAAGTAATAGACCAAATAAAAGCGCAAAAGTAACCCAGATGGCACTCATAATGGCGGCCACTTTTAAGGATACAGGTTTATCGCTTTTGGAAAATAGTCCCAGGTCAATTGCTAACATCAGAATTATAAAAATTATAAATCCGATCATAAAGAGTGCTTCGTGGCTCATGGTAGATGTTTATTTCTTTCTTTCTGTAGTATACTTAACGAGTTGTTCTAATCCGGTTTTATATTCCCCACCGTTCGGGATTTCGGCTAATATGTCAAATGCTTCCTGTTGATATTGCATCATTTTTTCGGTTGCATATTCCATTCCACCGTTTATCTTCACAAAGTTGATCACCTCTGCTACTTTTTCTGGATCTTCATTATGGTTCTTCACCAGGTTGATGATCTTTCTTTTTTGGCTTTTATCCACCGTTGATAACGCATGTATCAATGGCAGCGTCATTTTCTTTTCCTTGATGTCATTTCCTACGGGCTTGCCCACATCATCCAATCCAAAGTCGAAAAGGTCATCTTTAATTTGAAAAGCAATACCCACCTTTTCGCCAAACAGCCTTAGTTTTTCCACGGTTTCTTCATCTGCTCCCGCAGAAGATGCTCCGCAGGCACAACATGAAGCGATCAGGGATGCTGTTTTTTTTCGGATCACCTCAAAATAGATGGATTCCTTGATGTCAAGATGTCTGGCTTTCTCGATCTGAAGGAGTTCCCCCTCCGACATCTGCTGAACCGCCTCGGAAACAATTCGCAATATATCAAATTCTTTGTGTTTTACGGATAATAATAATCCTTGGGAAAGCAGAAAATCGCCTACCAAAACCGCAACTTTGTTTTTCCAAAGTGCATTGATAGAAAAGAATCCTCTTCTTTCATTGGCATTGTCCACTACATCATCATGCACCAAAGAAGCCGTATGCAATAGTTCCACTAAGGATGCTCCATGATAGGTTGCCTCGGTGATGCCACCACATACGCCAGCAGAAAAGAAAACAAACATCGGACGCATCTGTTTTCCTTTTTGCTTAATAATATACCTTGTAATTTTATCTAATAAAGGAACGGAACTACGCATCGAATCCTTAAAGGTTTTTTCGAAGCGCTTGAGATGTTCTTTAATAGGAAGTTGTATTTCGTCTATTGTTAACATGAAAATGGTTTAAGACCATTAATAATCCCTGAAATTGACCATAAAAATAATAAAATTATGCTTGGGAAGCTAAGGTAATTTCAAGCTGTTTATACCAATCTTCACCATATTCTCGAATCAAAGGGTCTTTTAGGAATTTATAGACCGGGACCTTCAATTCTTGACCGAATGTACAGGCATCTTTACAGATATACCAACGATCGTAATGCAGTACATCAAATTCAGGGTAGTGGGTAGCACGGATAGGGTAGAGGTGACAGGAAATAGGCTTTTTCCACTGCACATCGCCCATTTCATAGGCTTTTTCAATACCACACTTGGTAATACCGTTTTCCCAGGTTACATAGGCACATTCTTTATTGCCATCTACACAGGTGGTGGTCAGATCGCCATCGGAATCTACCACATATTTACCTTGCTCCTCAATGGCTTTTATGCCTTTTTCGGTTAGATAAGGCTTTACTTTAGGATAAATTTCTTCCAGGATTGTTGTTTCCGCCTCTGTCAATGGTGCGCCAGAATCGCCTTCAATACAGCAAACCCCTTTGCATTTGCTCAGGTTACAAACAAAATCGTTGTTCACGATATCCTCGTGAACAAGTACATTTCCTACTTCAATCATTTTTATTTTGAATAACTAACCCGTTGGCCTAACGGGAATTTTAAGCCATCTGCACTAACCAAATCCATCGTTACAGAGCCAATTAGAATATCTACTTGCGCTTTAACGGGGATACGGTTTCCATCATTCGTAACCCAAAGATACAAACGACTGTTCTTTTTAAAGATTCTTCCTGGAGAAATTTCAGGACTCAGCTTGATACACTCTAATGTTCCAAGAACAGATTTGACCTTCTCTACACCGATATATTCCACACCCAATTGTGCGACCTCATCATTCAAGAAATAAGTAATCTTGAATTTATCGCCTTTTTTCAACGTGGAGAAATCAAGGTTACGCGAGAAGTAATAAGCAGAGACCAAATCGAATGTTTGCTGGGTAGGACTGGTGAAAGTCCCTTTTTTACCTTTTACTTTCTTTGTTTTATGGTCGAAAGTAGCATACTCCACCCGACGATAATTGTTCTCCCGAATATTTTCGGTATACAGGATCGGTAGGAAATTCTTTTGGTCTATATAGGAATCATATTGATTCTTTACGGTATAGAATTTTGAAAATGCCCCTGATGTTTGACCAAAGGCAGATAGATGTACCGCATCCATATTACCAAAATTATATTTTGATTGTTTTACGGATAGGGTACCTGTAGCCGCTGACATAAAGCCATAACGCAGTTTGTATTTCAATACCTCGCCGGCTTTGAAAGTGGGTTCTGATAAGTATGGTAATGTTTGTGCCTGACCAATAGTGGTCAGCGTAATAAACAAGACTAGGGCTGAAATAATTCTTTTCATATAACTAAGACCGTGGGTTGAATAAATAGTTTAAGTTTTACGCTTAAACACAGGTACAGTAGAGCATGGCTCGCCATACATGATGCTCTTGGCTACTTTACTTAATTGGGCTGTAAAGGTCACGAAAGCCGATTCTGGAACAAAGATATCTCCACATCCCTTTACGACGATACGCTCATCCTGGTATACACTATAATCTAATCTTGCTAATTCTTGCTCAAATAAATCCTGACGCACCTTATCCTCATCTCCAAAATGTACGGAAAGAGCATGCTCCACCAGTTTGTTCGTCAACAACATATAAGCCCATGTAGGGACAATCGCATCGGCAGTACATACAATACCGATGTGCTTGCCTGCATATTGCGACCAATCATGTGTTTTGATGAATTCCCGGAAATCCTTTTCCTTCAGGATCAATCCATGAAAGAGGTTCTCCTTGATATCGTAGATGACAATAGGAGCTGTTGGGGCATATTTAGCCAAATCTATGGTCACCAAACCACTTTGGGCTACTTTATTTACAATGTTCTCTTGAATATCCATTTCTCTAAAAATAAAAAAAGCTGGGCAACTTTGGGTTACCCAGCAACAAATTTAACTATTCTTTACTAATAGAATTTAATACGATTGTCAACAATCTTAGCGTTATCCTGCAAAGCTTGGAAAATTACGTTCTGATCACGTTGAGCTTTAGACGCTGTAATTTGCTTTTGTTGAGCGGTTAATTCTTCACCCGCCAAAGCTTTTGGATTTACGAATCCTAATACCTGAACAGCATATACACCTTGAGAACCTTCAATAGATTTTGATGGTTTGTTAGGCTGTAATCCGAATACGGTACCTACAACTGCGTTTTCAACTGCTACACCAGGAATAACTGGGTTAGCTAGAACAACATTCTCAACAGATTGTGCGTTCTTGCCTAATTTTTGAGCCACTTGGTCGATGGAAGTTGAACCATTCAATGCATTGTTCATCTTCTCTTTCAACATACGAGCCTTCACCAAATTCTTTACAACCGGCTCGATCAATTTCTTAACCGACTCTAATGGTTGGATTCCTTTTGGTTGGATATCTGTAACACGAGCAACGATAAAGTTATCTGCCGTTTCGAATACTTTGTCTCCATTTGTTCCAGCTTTCGCTTCAAATGCCCAACGGCTTAATTCACGAGGGATTTCAACCGCGCCGAAACTGTTGTCCATTGCTTTTGTTCCTTCGTTTTTAAGGATGGTCAAGTTTTGTTGTTTTGCTACTTCCTCAAAATTGGTTCCGTTCAATGCGGAGAAGAATTTGTTGGCTTTAGAATATGCTGCATCAGTAGTTTCTTTTCCAGAAACGATTGATTTATCAACGATAGCTAACTTGGCAATTTTTGAACTACCGATCTGTCTGTTCACTTTTACAATGTGAACACCATTGTTGGTAGGAACCACTTTAACATCGCCCGTTTGACCATCAAATAAGATAGCATCTAATTCTGGGATCTGACCTCTAACCAATGTTCCGATTTCACCTCCATTGGTTTTTGAATTCGGATCAGCACTGAATTCCAATGCCAGGGTAGAGAAGTTTCCGCCAGCAGTAATTAAGTTTTTGATAGAGTCTGCTTTGGCAATCGCTTTATCCACGCCACCCTCAGTTGCTGGGTTGATGACGATCGTGCTTGCATTAACCGAGTCAGGGCTCATCTTTACGTTGATTACCTTCGCGATTTCATATACGTTCTGTGTTAGGTAAGGACCAACTACGGTGCCTGGAGCTGCGTTGAAAACCACAGAATCCAAAGCTGCGCTTAATTGGTTCTTTCCGTAATACGTAACTGGGTATTTTCTTTCTGAGTTTACAGTTACAAATGAAGAATCATTGGTTGATGCCTGTAAATCTGTTTTTAATTTTTGGATAGCTGCAGTGGCTAAAGCTGTATCAGCTTGGTTTGGACGTGCGTCAAAAAGTACGTATTCAATGTTACGGGATTCCTCTTGGTTCTTGAATGCGTTCTTGTTTTTGTCGTAATATTCCTTGTAATCAGCATCTGTCAATTTTACTTGTGCATCTGCGATGGAAGCATAATCCAACATCACGTATTTGAAGTTCGCTAATTTATTACGGGAATTGTAATCGTATTGCGCTTCCAAAGCGGTTGTATATACGCTATTGTTCACCAATGTGCTGTATTTTTGGAATAAACGATCTGTTTTGATGCTTTCCAATAAAGCTTCCCATTCTCTTTTGGTGTTAGGATCTTGTTTTGCTTGTTGCATCACCGCGTTGATGGATGCTTTGTCGATCTGACCAGTTTGAGGATTGGTAAAGTATTGTGCGATCAACATGGACGGATTGTTTCCGGTCACTAAGTTGTTCAATTCATCTTTACCTACTTCGATACCGATTTTCTCGATCTCTTGTTTGATCAACTCTTGGGTCAAATATTGGTTCCATACTTGTTGAACCGCATAACTTTGCATCTGAGGGGTATTTTGACCACCCATTTGCTGCGCGAATCTCGCTGCAGTTTGTTCAACTTGTTGGTTGAATTCGTTGTAATCTATACTTTCACCATTCACATTTCCTACTTCAGATTGACTAGCACGCCAAAATGGAGTACCCATGTTGATGATGTCTCCTAATAAAAACGCGATAATTGCTAAACCGATCACGAATATGACTAGCCCCGCACGGTTCCGCAAATAGCTCATTAATCCCATAACTGTATTCTATATTTTTGTTATAAATGCTTGATTTGTTTACTTAATTGTGTTTGTTAAAAAACAAGGCGCAAGATACAACTTTTATGAAAAAAAGTGTAAAAATTTATTTTAGTTCCCTAAACCCGGAAATCCCGAGTTGTTCTGCATATAAATCAAGCCTGTTCCATTGGTCCATTCGATCATGTTAAAATCGAGATCTGAAGTAAAGGAAGTTCCTTGCATGTTCCCGCGGCCATCTGTGAAAATGGCTGAAATAGGTTGACTTCCATAGTATTTTTTCTGTTTATCGTCATGGATCAATTCCTCGGTATTCAGAATGGAACCATTCGCCAAGGTGATCACCACATTCTTTCGGAATTCCGTGATCCCTTCCTGTTGTTTTAGGACACCATAATTGGAAGTGATGCGCTGTGACTCTTTCCCGTCTGGTCCATAAAAAATCAAGAGCAATCCTTTTTGAAACTCCATATTTCCTACTCGTGCGGAATCGTGGTATTGGCGCATTTCGGGCGCTTTCAACTCTGCTTTCACTTTTGCAGAGTCGCTGTAAATCACAGTAACATGCTTGGAAATATCAACAGCCTCTTCTGCTTCGATATTGGCCAATCGATCGATATCTTTTTGGTCGTTTTCGCAGGCAATTGACAAGATTGCCCCTAACAATAACATTGATAGGGGCAAAATTGATGATATTTTCAATGAATTAATTTTCATGTTAATCGTAACTTCTTCTCTGGAACCAAGCATCATTGATGGTAAACCCTAGGTTGATGTTGATATAACGCTCTCTAACCAGGTTGTTGTTCATGGTGCCTTGTTGACCAAATTCTGCTGAAACATTCACATTCGAGAATGTTCTACCAAAATTCGTCTCTGGTAATGGGAATCCCATACCTACGGTAATCGCCATATCGGAAATACGGTGGTTATCTACCGAAATATGTGTTTTATTATACCTAAATCCTAAACGATAATCAACCAGGTTCAAATATTTTAATGAAGTAGCGTCTGGTTTAAACTGTCCACCAACTGCAATTCCGATGTTTTTGCCCAAAGGTGGCTCACCCATTTCGGTATGATATTTTGACCAATCGGCATATTTAAAATCAGCTCCAATACTCCAGTTGATACCTTTGCTCAAGGTAAATCCAACACTGTGTTTTAGAGGTAGATTTAAGTTTCTGTTTGAAAGTGGTGTAAATGCGGAAGTATCGATAGCCACTTGTTCGCCATCAGGATCTGTTGCATCAGTTTGGGTCAGGGTAACTAAAGAAGTGGTCTTACTATTTACGGTATTGTTCAATGAACCTGAATAACCTATGGTAAAATTGACTTTGTTGCCCAATGCTTTGAAATATTGTGCTCCGTAGTCAAAAGTAGCCCCTCTAATTTGTTGGGTAATGGTTTCTGAGGTATTATACATCCCTGCTTCATATGGGAATTGGATCATTGCTTTATCGAAAAGGTTTCCAAAAAGAAAACCGGCATTTGCCCCAATGCTGAAACCAGCAAATGGAGAAACCCCATATCCTACATAGGCTTTGTTGATACCACCTTCACCTACCAAACTGGTTTGGTAAGGGATATTATCAATCTGACGAGCAGATTTTACATTATAACCTACATCCGAATAAGGCATCAAACCGAAAGACACACCACCTACTTTTGGACCATTCTGTTTATTCAAGGAAAAACCGTAGGCAAAATGGCTGAATGCAAAGTCTGCTGTTTTACCAGTAGAACCAGATTTAGCCAATTGGGTGAAGTTGCCATATAGACCAGCATCTAAAATCGTTCTGTTTAATGCAGAATAACTGGCAGGGTTTGCCATGTTTAAGATTGGTAGACCACCTTGATAACGAACACCACTGGAAATTCCGCCCATTGCGCGAGTTTGAGGCAATAGATCCTCCCTCATCTGTCCCAAACCATATTGTGAGTAAGGTGAGTGTGAAGTAGATGACTGTGCTTTAACCTCCGTAAAGCCCAACATCAGTACCCCAATACCCAATGCTGTAAGCAGGTTTTTGTGTGTAAATATTCGTCTCAATTGTATCAACTTTAAAATAATAATGGCCCTGTTTAGGCTAAAATTTCGCTACAAAACTATCTAATTTTTAATAACCACGTAAGATTTTGTTGTTAAAAAAGGTTAAACAGCTAACTGTCAGGTTTTTAGAAAAACTGAAAATAGATTATGGTGGCCAATATAATCAAGTACAAGGTTTCATAAAACCATTTTATCTTCGCATAGGTAAAGAAGTAGGCCAGATAAATGGAAAGCGCTGGAATGGTCAATAAAAAATGGTTTACCGATTTATCCGGGTTTAGATAGAATGATCCAAAGATGAGGATTAGCATCACGAACAATAATTGGAAACTCTTTCGGACCTGGACAACGCTCTTGAAAAAATTATCCTTTAATATAAATAAAAACCCTCCAATAGCCACCACGATAGGAATCAGTACAAAATAATCATGTACATCCATATTCAATCGAGTTGGAAGGGAATAGGTGAATGGTCTAAAGATTTCATAGAACTCATTCATTCTTTCCAGCCAATAATAACAAACGGCCAATAGGAAATAAACAACAGTTACACCCAATAAAGGCGTAATCCATTCTCTCCAGGAGAATGCTCTAAAAATTACCAAGCTTGCCCAAATGAGCAAAAGCATCACAATAAATGGAAAATAGATCAGGCTTCCCAATGCAACCAATAAGCCCAAGTCAAACATGATCCCCTTAACATCTGCGTGTTTATAGATATTGAACAGCTTCTGCACCATCCAAATGGTGATAAAATTACAGATAAGGGTGGGGGATAATACCAAAAACGGTATGAACACACTGACCAAGGTCATGAACATCAAGGCCGTCAGGAAGTTTGGTTTTCCAAGGAGGTTGAAATGATTGACAACCCTATTTAGATAGAAAGCTTGGAGGATGGTCAAGATTAATGTGATGAACACATTAGATTGTGGGGATAATTCCGCCCCGATCTGAAAACCTAAAAGGTTACTGATGCCGGGTTCAAAAAGCACGGGAGTAAGTTTCTCCGGCAAGTGTAGATATACCCCAAGGCATAGTACCGTCCCAACAAGAATAACCAGGAAAACATTCAGCCCTGATAATGTCCGATGTTGGTTGATTAACATACGCTATATGCTATTTGTCTTTTTCTAATTTGCTGACTTTACGGTCGATGGTGAAAAGGTAGATGGCAACCACCAAGAAAATCACCAACATCACCAAAACAACCACATAGATTTTTCCTTCAGAACGAAGGCCTTCGGCCATAGGAACCTTTTCTTGCGCGAACGCTGTCCCAAAGCTAAAAAGCAGTGCAAAAAGAGTGTATAGGAAATTTCTCATTGTATTAAAAACTATTTCTTTTATCTTCTATTAATCGAATTCTATAACGTAGGGTGGCAATCCAGGTACCGATCAAAATCCAACCGATTACCGCTGTATAAAATACCGGTCGCATATAATTGTCCATATCCAAGTCCCCAAAAGTGGAGTTTCCACCACTACCTGGGTGAAGCGAATCATTCATTTTTGGGAGGATATAAATCAGCACAAACATGATCGGAAAAGCGAAAATATTATAGATGGCTGATATTTTGGCGCGTTTTTGTTCTTCTTCAAGGGCATTCCTTAAAACTAGGTAGGCCAGATACATCAAGGTTGCAATGGCCGCCCCATTCAATTGGGGGTCATTCGTCCAAGGGGTTCCCCAGGTGAAATTTGCCCAAAGCATACCTGTCAATAAACCGCAAAAACAGAAGATAACACCCGTATTTACAGCTTCTACCGCCATAAAATCATGCTCTCTTTTTCCGGTATTCAAGTATTTGATGCTATAAATTAAGGAGATCAGGTATAAAATCATCATGGTAAACCACATAGGTACATGGAAATACACATTTCTGATGGTTTCATTCAAGATGTACAAAACGGGTACTGGACCTAATAAACCAGCAACTACGGTACTTGCAACCATGACAACTGCAAGAATTTTCCACCAACTTTTTCTCATAAGAACAAAAAAATCAATCTCGCCAAAGGTAAGGAAATAACAGCAAAGAAATGGCAATAGTAACTATATTAATTGCCAATAATACAGCAATATCTCCCCAACTATCAGCGATCACACCGCCTATGGCAGCAGCTTTTGATAATTTGATGAGGACGATCAATAGGGGGATGATTACCGGAAAACTGAGGATGGCCATGATGGTGCTGTTGTTTCCAGCTTTCGCACTGATCCCTGCTACCATGGTAAATACTGTAGCAAAGGAAATGCTGCCTAAAAAAATACTCAACAAATAAACAGGTAGATTGCCGATCGGGGTTCTAAAAATCAGGTTGTAAACAATAAAAGCGATCCCTGTCATTAAGATCATGATCAAGGAATTATAGATGATCTTTGCCAAAATTATTGCTTTTGGGCTTACCATGCTATAATAATAAAGTTGTCTATTACCGGTTTCCTGAAGGAAGGAACGGCTCATGGCATTGATGGCCGCGAAAAGAAGAATGATCCAGAACAGGGTGTTCCAAACAGAAGTATCCACGGATTGGAATGATTGATAACAAACAAATACCGTGGATACTACGTAAAGAAGAATGCTATTGATAGCGTATTTAGAACGCCATTCCAATAAAACATCCTTATATATTAAAGTCTTGACTTGTGTTAACAGATCCATGATATGCAAAGATACAAATCAATCTGTCTAGCCAAGACGGATGTCTAGAAATTAAGCGTTTTTAATTTCTGATTTCGCTTTATCAGCAACATCGTTTGCTTTGTCAGCCATGCCTTGTGCTGCATCTGATGCACGGCCAGCCCATTCGTTAGCTTTTGAAGAAGCTTTGTCTAATGCTTCTCTACCTGCATTTTTAGCACGGTCTTTTAAGTTCTCTAAATCTTCTTTTGCGGATTTTGCAAATTTAGAAGCACGTTTTGCTTCTTTTTTAGAAAGATCTTTAATGGATTTTGTTAAGCTCTTGATTCCGTCGTTTGCACGGTCTAATTGCTTTTTACCATCCTCTGTTCCTAATAAATAATATGCAGCAGTTCCGACAGCTAATCCTAGTAGGGCGAATGCCACTAATCCATTTCTATTCTTTTCCATGATTATAATTTTTTATCCTATTTTGTAATTACATGTTATTGTATAATGGAAACAAGCAATAAGCCAAAATGTTTGTGGGTTTTAGAAATTAACAAAAATTAACTTTCAAAAACCTGAAGAGACTGTAATTGATAGAGATGTTGGTATAATCCCCCGCCTTTATTCATCAATTCTTGATGGGTTCCAACATCGGATATGAAGCCATTTTCTACGACGATAATCATATCAGCGTCCCGTATGGTAGACAATCTATGGGCAATAATCACGGATGTTCTGTTCTTCATCAATTCTTCCAAAGCCAATTGCACCAAACGTTCGGATTCGGAGTCGAGGGAGGAAGTCGCTTCATCCAAGATCAATATGGCTGGGTCTTTCAACAAAGCCCGCGCAATAGCGATTCGCTGCCTTTGTCCACCGGATAATTTAACCCCTCTTTCACCAACAACCGTATCATATCCATCTGGAAACTCCATGATGAAGTTATGGGCATTGGCCCGTTTTGCTGCTGTGATGATTTCTTCGGCATCAGCTTGAAGGTTTCCATAGCTGATGTTCTCCCGAATCGTTCCTCCGAAAAGAAGTACATCTTGGGGAACCACGGCTACTTGATTTCGGATATCGGTTAATGCCAATTCTGAAGCAGGGATGCCATCATAGTAGATTGAACCATCAGTAGGTTGGTAAAACTGCAATATGAGCGAAGCAATGGTCGACTTTCCAGTGCCGCTTGGACCAACAATGGCCAATTTCTTCCCGGCTTGGATCTGGAAAGAAATATCTTTCAAAATTTGAATATCTGGACGTGTCGGATAAGCGAAGCGGACATGATCAAAGGCGATGGCACCTGTTAAAGGCTGTTTGATGTTTTTGTCGGTTTCATCCACTTTGATATCTTCCTGATCTTCGTCAAGAATTTCCAATACGCGCTCACTTGCTCCCAAGGAACGTTGGATGCTGGCGTAGAGTTCAGGGAAACTTCCCATCGAACCTGCCACAAACATAGAATATAAGATATACATAGTCAGGTCGCCCACCGAAATCTCATTAATCGAAACCAGGGAGGCGCCATACCAAATCACGACGATCGCTGCTCCGAAAATGGCAAAGATGATAAAAGAGGCAAATAATCCGCGGTAAGTAGCCCCTTTCACGGCAAGATTCACCGCCTTCCCTAATTTGGAAGCATAACGTTTGGATTCAAAATATTCATTGACGAATGCCTTTACATTGCTGATCCCCAATAAAGTTTCCTGAACGATCGCATTGGAATCTGCCAACTGATCTTGGGATTCTTTGGAAAGTTTGCGGATAAAACGGCCGAAAATAAGTGCTACTACAATAATGATAGGTAGCACACTCAGGTTCATGAGCGCTAATTTTGGAGAAACCAACACCAAAAGGAATACCCCTACGCCCAAACTGATGGTCTGTCTCAAGATTTCAGCCAAGGTGGTTGTCATGGTGTCCTGGATCTGAGAAAGGTCGGCAGAAAGCCTACTGTTCAGTTCACCCACTCTGCGGTTGGCAAAGAAATCAATTGGCAAGGTGATCAAACGGTGATAGGTATCTTTCCGAATGTTGGCCAGGGATTTTTCTGCAATCTCCACAAATAAGCGAATCCGGAAAAAGGAAATCGTAGATTGTACGGCCAGTATCGAAATACTCAGCACACCTATGTACATCACATCGGCAGGGAGCCAATCGAACTTCTGTTTTCCTTGTGCTGCATCAATCATCGCGCCCATCAAGGCCGGAAAGGTGAGCATGGTCAAGCTCGAAAGAATAAGGAATAACATCCCAATAACGAACTTCCATTTGAAAGGTCGAATGTAAGAAAAGATCTTTAAGGCTTTCTTTAGGGTCTCCTTGTTAATTTTCGGCTTCGGTAAATCTTCCGAATGCGAATCTCCACTGTTCAATCTCGGTCTGGCCATGAATTAAAATTATCAAATCGAGCAAAAGTACTCATATATATAGCTCTTCGTATCACTATACAGTCAATTTTTTAGGCTTCTGCTTTAAATAAAGATAAATAACCGAAATTACCAATCCCAAAATGATCACGATGGCGATGAACAATTTATTATCATTCCCTTGATCGCTGTTCTCCAGATTACTGATATCCCCACGGAGCTTGTCATTCTCTTGCTGCAATTTGTTGATGGTTTTCATATAGGCAGAAACCTGTTGGTCATACTCTGCTGCCAATTTCTGATACCGTTCGCTTTGGGCATCCTTAAGATCCAACAATTTCCGCGTCTCGATAAAGATATGGTTATCATTGATCACGATGTTCCGGAGGATATCGATGGATTTCTGCATGTCGCCTTTGGTTTTAAAAAGACCAAAAACACCTGTCTTTTTGGTCAGCGAACTATCGTAGTCACCAAATTTTGCACTTCGTTCGTTCAACAATTTATTTACTCGAGCACGTTGGGATTCAAAGGTGATGGAATCTGTTTTAAGTGCTGTACTATCCTGTGCCTTAAGAATTGCCGATCCTGAGAAAACCAAGATACAGGCAAATAAAAACTTCAAATATTTATAATTCATTGTTCTTTTCAGTTTGAAGATGTTCCACATGAAAAACATACTTTTTTTAATAAACATTGTAGCAAAATATAATTTTTTAACGTAAGAATTGAAAAACATGACAACTAATTATTAACCAGCATGAAAAGAACCAACAATTTCATCTCAAGAGGTCTTATAGGCCTTCTTACTGGAATATTATTCCTATCGGTGTCTTGCGATCGCATTACTTATGAGCAAGAGGTGATGGCCAAAGTGGCTGTATTCAAAACAATGGCCGAAATCCGTAAGGAATTTGTCGGCACCAAGGATGGGGTAGAGCTTCAATCTACCGGAAAAATCTATATCTATAAAGATTTTTTGTTGATCAACGAACCTTTAAAAGGTATTCATTTTTACAACAATTCTAATCCGGCAAAACCGGAGAAGATTACTTTTTTGGCGGTTGAAGGTACTTCGGATTTCGCCATAAAAGATGATGTCTTATATACGGATAACTATGCCGATTTATTACTTTTCGATCTTAAAAACATCGCAAAACCTACATTGATGAAAAGAGTGGAGGATGTTTTTAAAACGGTGAATACAGTTTGGGGTTGGAAGCCTATGAATGGTACGAAGGTAGTAGCTGGATGGAAGGATTCCCTAGTTACTTATAAAAATACAAGAGAACATACACCTTTTGTAAAATATGATACAAATATCAATTACGATGGGAATTCAGGTGGCACTGGACAAGCTGGGTCACTGGCACGTTTCACCATATCCAAAAACCATCTATACACCGTGGATATTTCCGATTTGAATTGGTTTGATATCAGCAACAAAAATACGGCAACCTATGTGGATAAGATGAGGTTATCGGGTCTATTGGAAACTATTTTCCCCTATAAGGATAATCTGTTCATTGGAACCACGCAAGGTATGCACATCATCAGTCTGGAAAACCCCGCCGCGCCTAAAAAGATATCCACTTTTGCTCACTTTCGCGCTTGCGACCCCGTGGTTGTAAACGACAAATATGCTTTTGTCACCCTGAGGAGTGGTATTGAATGCGGAGGAGGAAGTAATGAATTACAAGTCATCGATATTGCAGACTTGAGCAATCCTAAACTAAAACTTACCCAAGCATTAAAATCTCCTTATGGTTTAGGCTTATCTGGAAATATGGTTTACCTCACAGAAGGAATGAATGGTTTTAGGAGCTTCGCTTTTGAAGAGGGGCAGCAGCTTTCGCTAAAAGAAGTGCAGAATTTGCCAAACATGATGAGTTATGATGTAATTCCTGGTCCGAAATCCATGATTGTCATTGGCCCAAAAAAGATTTGTCAATATGATTATCAAGACAAATCGAATATTAAGGAATTAGGATGTATTAATATAACTCCAGGCTCGTAAGATGAAGAAATTTATAGTTATCCTCGTATTATGTTTCGTAGGAAATAGTTTTTCCTTACATGCCCAAATGGGTAAAAGGACCTATGTAAATCAAACAGAAATTGGTTTGATGAACTATGGATTTATTCCTATTCAAAACAGTTATAGTTTTTTGACCATGCATGGCCTGAAGTTGACCGAATCTTGGGAATTGGGTCTCTCTTCTGGAGTGGAGAAATACACAGCTGATGAATATGAAAAGTTCTGGGTATTACCATTCAATGTTGCTGGTCGATTTATTTTAAATCCCCATAAACGCACCACATTTTATTCGGGATTGGATGCGGGTTATGGCTTCGCCGGGCTAAACTCCACAGCAGATAAAGTCTGGAACAACACAGTAACCGAAAAGGATAGGTCTTTTGAAGGTGGTTTGAGGTTTCATCCACATGTGGGTTGGAGATGGAAAGTAGGTGCAGAAAGAACTTTCATTTCCCTGAGCATAGGCTATCAATTCCAACAGATAAAACAAGAAAGGTCAAAGTTTAGGCATATTATTAATGAATATCTATATAATAGTGTAGACAATTATTTGCACGAGCGGGTCACCTATAATATGGGTAGAGCCGTTGTGAAAGTCGGCATGGGATTCTAATGGTCAAAAAACTCGACCAAAATGGTTTCATCCTGATATAAGCCCAACAATTGACTGGCATTACCTTTATTAATAGCTATTTCCAAGAAATTACTGATCCCAAAAAGACAGAGTTTCTCCCCTTCAGATACCTCATTGTAATGCCAGCTCAATTTTGAAATCGTCTCATTTCTCTTAAATCTCAAAACGAAATCCCTTCCATTTTGGATCTTATTGAACAATTCCTTACTGATATTACTGATGACATTTCCAAAGGAATCAATAAACGTTACATGACCTTTGATGCTGTTCTGATTATAAACAGGTTGAAACAAAACCTTTTGTACAGGGTTTTCGATCGGGAAACCGATATCAGAAAATTTGCCTCCGTTGGCAATATGGCAGGCTGCTTTGGTCAAAATATCCGCTAAGGGAAAGTGCAGATACCTCAGATCCTGCATGATATTGATCTCGATCATTTCCGTAGGACGATCTTCCCCCAGAATGATACTGAAAATCCCATTATCCGCGCCAACAAAATATTGCCCTTTGTAAGACATGGCCAAATAGCGAGAATCCTCCTGAAAAACAGTGTCGATACCGATCAGATGAACAGTCTTCGCTGGAAAATAGGGGTAGGCATTATTGATGACAAATGCGGCATGCTGAATGCTGAAAGAAGGGATATCATGGGATATGTCTACCAGACGTACATTCGGCAATTGCGAAATAATACTGCCCTTTAATGCGGCCTGATAAAAATCGCGATGACCTAAGTCTGTGGTTAACGTTATTACTCCCATACTATCCAAATGCCCGTAGCAAAAAATTTAACTGTTGTTTTTGATAAGCGAACTACAAAAATAGAAAAAGTAAATTGTATTTTTGAATCAAGAAAAATTAATCGATTAAAATTTGAGTGAATTAGAAATCAATTTGGACACAGTCAATCTGATTACCTTATGGGGTGCTCAGAATGAGAATTATGAGTTTATCAAACGCGCTTTTCCCAAGTTGCGCTTGGTAGCCAGAGGAAGTCAACTTAAGGTGTTGGGTGAAGAAGGAGAAAGGAACCGCTTTCAGCAGGTATTTGACCAAATTCTTGGCCATGTCAACCAGTTTCAGACACTATCGTTACTTGAGCTCGAGGGACTTTTAAGTTCGGTTACCGACCTAAAAGCACCTGCTTCCCCACCAAAGGATGAGGCGGAGGCAAAAGCTGCTGCGATGAAAGGAGAGCCTATTGTTTATGGTCCTAATGGAATCGTAGTTCGTGCAAGAACGGCAAATCAACGTCGAATGGTCGATAGCATCAACAAGAATGATATCCTGTTTGCGATAGGCCCTGCTGGTACGGGAAAGACCTATACAGCGGTAGCATTAGCGGTCCGCGCCTTAAGAAACAAGGAAATCAAACGCATCATTCTGACGCGTCCTGCCGTTGAAGCGGGAGAAAACCTTGGTTTTTTACCTGGCGACCTTAAAGAGAAGGTGGATCCTTATCTAAGACCTTTATACGATGCGTTGGATGATATGATTCCCGCTGAAAAACTAAAAGGTTACCTAGAGAACAGGACCATTGAGGTCGCACCTTTAGCGTTCATGCGGGGTAGGACCTTGGATAATTGTTTTGTGATCCTGGATGAGGCGCAAAATGCGACCGATATGCAGTTGAAGATGTTCCTAACACGTATGGGACCAACAGCAAAATTCATCGTAACTGGCGACATGACCCAAGTGGATCTTCCAAAAAAGACCCAATCTGGTCTGGTGAATGCCGTCAAGATATTAGAAGGCATCGAAGGGATTGATATGATCTACCTGAGTGGGGCAGACGTTGTTCGCCATAAATTGGTGAAACGTATCCTAGAAGCCTATGGCGATATTTAATAGCAATTAAACGCGTGGAAACGCAACAAATATGAGTACAATAAAAGAAACAAATTTCAATTTCAAAAACCAGACGGCATTTTATAGGGGTAAAGTCAGGGATGTCTATACCATTGCAAACGATTACTTGGTGATGGTAGCTTCCGATCGTATTTCTGCATTCGATGTCGTTTTACCTCGTGCAATCCCTTATAAAGGTCAAGTATTGAACCAGATCGCTTCCAAATTCTTAAAGGCTACTGCTGATATCTTACCGAATTGGGTGGTATCTGTTCCAGATCCGAACGTAACGATCGGGAAAAGCTGTGAGCCTTTTAAAGTAGAAATGGTGATTCGTGGCTATGTATCTGGACATTTATGGCGTACCTACCGTGATGGCGGACGTGAGCTTTGCGGCGAAGTTCTTCCTGAAGGGCTGAAAGAAAATGATAAGCTTCCGGAACCGATCATTACCCCAACCACCAAAGCAGCGGTCGGTCATGATATGGATATCTCCAGAGCTGAAATCATCAGCCAAGGGATTGTCTCTGAAGAAGATTATACCCAATTGGAAAAATATGCAAAAGCGCTTTTTCAAAGAGGAACTGAGATTGCAGCAGAAAGAGGATTGATCTTAGTGGATACCAAATACGAATTTGGAAAACGCGATGGCATCATCTACCTGATCGATGAGATCCATACACCAGATTCTTCGCGTTACTTCTATGCGGATGGTTATGAGGAACGTCAGCAAAATGGCGAACCGCAGAAGCAACTGTCCAAGGAATTTGTAAGACAATGGTTGATCGAAAATGGTTTTCAAGGAAAAGAAGGTCAAGAAGTGCCTGAAATGACAGATACTATTGTAAATTCAATTTCTGAACGCTATATTGAACTTTTTGAACACATCACGGGCGATAAGTTCGAATATCCAGAAAATGGAGATGTTCTGGACCGCGTTGAACGCAATGTGAGCGAAGAATTAGCGAAACTATAATACATTAATCTTAAAAGACTAACATTTATGAAATTTACGGTAGATAAATACGATCGATTTGTGGTGATTGAGCCCCTTCAAGAAAAATTAGATGGAGATGCTGCCGCAAGTTTAAAGGGCGAGTTTATGCTCCGCAATACCGGCGGACAACGAAACATTGTCTTGGATATGAATAAAGTGTTAGAAACAGATGAAACAGGTATCCGTACCGGTTTATTAGCACGTAGATTATGTAAATCTTTGGGTGGCCTATTCATTATCACCAACCTGAATGAAGGAGTTAAACAATATATCAGCTCCTTAGGTCTGGATAGTTACCTGATCATCACCAAAGACGTAGAAAAAGCAAAAGACCTGATCTTCGGAAATGAAATCCGATTGGATTTAAAAGAAGGGCAGGCATAAGATGATTCGATTTGAAGTATTGGTATTGGGTAACAGCTCAGCAACACCCATTTTTGAACGCCATCCTACTTCTCAGGTCATCAATTATAACGAACAATTATTCTTGATCGATTGTGGCGAAGGTACGCAGATGCAACTTTCACGCTATGGTATCAAAAGCAATCGCATCGATCATATTTTTATCTCTCATCTGCATGGAGACCACTATTTAGGTCTTGTAGGCCTGGTGTCCTCCATGCACTTGGTAGGTAGAAAGGCCGATCTCCATATCTATGGGCCTGCACCTTTACAGGAGATTCTGGAATTGCATTTCAAATATTCCGAAACGGTCATCCGGTATAATATCATTTTCCATCCGACCAATCCAGAAAAGGAAGAGGTTATTTTTTCATCCAGGATGATGACCGTAAAATCCTTTCCATTAATCCATCGTATCCCATGCACTGGATTTCGATTTGATGAAGGAAAGCGTTCTGCCAGTATTTTAGCGGAAAAAGTGGAACCCTTGAATATTCCAAAACCCTATTATTCGCTTTTGAAAAAGGGGATAGATTACGTCGATCCTCAGGGCAATGTACATCAAGCGGCGGCATTGACGGTCCCTGGTCCTGCCTCCCGGTCGTATGCCTACTGCTCAGATACCGTAAGGCATCCGATCTATTTACCATCCATCCAAGGAGCTGATCTTTTATATCATGAATCCACTTTTTTGGATGAAATGCGGGACAGAGCCAAAGAAACCTTCCATACCACCTGTTTAGAAGCGGCTGAAATCGCTAAAGAAAGCCAGGTGAAAAAATTGCTCTTGGGCCATTATTCCGCAAGGTATAAAACACTCGGCCCTTTACTGGAAGAAGCCCAGACTGTTTTCCCTAATACCGAGCTATCAATTGAGGGGAAATGGTATTTAGTTTAGCCTTTTTTGTGAATTTTTGCCCATATTTACAGCTCGAAAAAAATAGTCTAAAATAATGTCCTTCAACTTAACCGCCTTATTACGAGAGAACATTAGAAATCTCGTACCATATTCATCCGCAAGGGATGAATTCAAAGGGGAAGCATCTGTTTTTTTGGATGCCAATGAAAACGCTTTTGGCTCCCCGCTTCCTCATGACTATAACCGATATCCTGACCCCCTTCAACATCAAGTAAAACATAAATTATCCAGCATAAAAGGTGTGCCTGCCGAGAACATGTTCTTAGGTAATGGTTCTGACGAAGCAATCGATATTCTCTATCGTGCTTTCTGTACACCAAAAATCGATAATGTGATCCTGGTACCACCTACTTACGGTATGTATGAGGTGTCTGCCAATATCAATGATGTAGAGGTCCGTAAAGTAAACTTGACTGCAGATTATCAATTGGATCTAGATGGTATCGCAGAGGCATTGGACACCCATACCAAACTTATTTTTGTATGCTCGCCCAATAACCCAACCGGTAATAGCATCAATCCATTGGATATTGAAACCCTTTTGGTCAATTTCAAAGGTATTGTCGTGGTGGATGAAGCATACATCAACTACTCCAAACAGAAATCCTTTACCTATTCCTTGCCGGAATTCCCGAACCTGGTTGTTCTACAAACACTTTCCAAAGCTTGGGGATTGGCCGCTTTGCGCTTAGGCTTGGCATTTGCGAGTAAAGAAATCATTGAAGTCTTCAACAAAATAAAACCACCCTATAACATCAATCAGGCCACCCAAGATCTGGTATTGGAAGCATTGAATAATTATGAGGTGGTGAACGAGTGGATTCGGGAAACCATCAAAGAAAGGGAAACTTTAGTATCCCAATTGGATGCCTTACAGCAGGTTGAAAAGATCACCCCTTCCGATGCCAACTTTATTTTGGTCAAACTTCAGGATCCTAGATCCCTATATGATTTTCTGGTGGACAAGGGAATCATTGTTCGCGACCGCTCAAAAGTGGCATTATGCGATGGTTGCCTACGTATAACCGTGGGGACAAAGTTGGAAAATGAACGTTTAATAAACGAAATACAAGAGTTTTATAAATAATATCCCATGTCTGACCAATTAATTCGTGTCCTTTTTATCGATAGAGACGGCACATTAATTCAAGAACCGGCAGATGAGCAGGTAGACTCATTCGCCAAATTGAAATTTTATCCAGGCGCCTTGCAATACTTGCCAAGGATTGCCAAAGAATTGGATTTTGAATTGGTCTTGGTAACTAACCAAGACGGTTTAGGAACTTCTTCCCATCCGGATGAGAATTTTTGGCCTGTCCATCATTTGGTGATGGATACCTTCGCCGGTGAAGGCGTAAATTTTGCCCGCGAGCATGTGGATAGGACCTTCCCGCATGAAAATGCTGATACCCGAAAACCAGGTGTGGGGATGCTGAAGGAATATTTTGATCCTCAAAAATATGATTTGGCAAACTCCTTTGTGATTGGCGACCGGGTAAATGATGTGAGATTAGCACAGAATTTAGGCGCGAAAGCCATCTGGCTGCGCAATAACGATGATCTTGGGAAATTGGAAGGCGTGGAAATCAGCAACGATGTGGTTGCATTAGAGACTTCCGATTGGAAAGCGATCTATGAATTCCTAAAATTGGGGACCCGTGTGGCCGAGCATCACCGTAAAACCAATGAAACGGATATCTATATCAAATTGAACCTGGATGGCAGCGGAAAATCGGATATTGATACCGGGCTACCCTTCTTCGATCACATGCTTGACCAATTAGCTCGTCATGGTGCATTGGACCTTACGATCAAAGCCAAAGGCGATCTGCATATTGATGAACACCATACTATTGAAGATACCGGTATTGCGCTGGGTGAAATCTTCCTGACTGCTCTTGGAAACAAACGCGGCATTGAACGATACGCTTTTACCCTTCCGATGGACGACTGTCTTGCGCAGGTAGCGATAGATTTTGGTGGTCGCAACTGGATTGTCTGGGATGCCGAATTCAAAAGGGAAAAAATTGGAGATATGCCTACGGAGATGTTCTTTCATTTTTTCAAATCCTTTTCGGATGCTTCCAAATCAAACCTGAATGTACAGGCAACGGGAGAAAATGAACACCATAAGATCGAAGCCATCTTTAAAGCCTTCGCCAAAACCATCAAAAAGGCGGTGCGTAGGGATGCAGATAATATGCAGTTGCCAAGCACAAAAGGATTATTGTAAAACTATTTGAAGACCAGTTGGTTATTAAACATAAATAGATGGTTGGAATCGTAAATTATGGTGCTGGGAATATATTCTCCATAACCGCTGCTTTACAGCGCTTGGATATTTCCTACGGCATGATCAATACCAAGGATGATTTTGATCGTTACGATCGGATCATTATCCCTGGGGTTGGGCATGCAGGGGCAGCCATGGATAAATTGAAAGCGTCGGGTTTGGCAGAGGCCATCCCCAAGTTGGAAAAGCCAGTTTTGGGAATATGTGTAGGGATGCAATTGCTGACCGACTTTTCCGAAGAAGGCCATGCCGAACTATTGGGGATTATTCCGGTGAAGACCTTGCATTTTGAAGGTCGAGTAACCGAAAAAGTACCTCATATGGGTTGGAATAGCATAAGCTTCGACCCTTCCTGTCCATTGTTTAAGGATATTGCAAATAATACGTATTTTTATTTTGTACATTCTTATTTTATTGAACATGAGGATAGGTATAACATCGCAACCTGTGATTATGGATTAACCTTTTCAGCAGCGATTGCCAAGAACAATTTTTGGGCAGTTCAGTTTCACCCGGAGAAATCCGGAAAAGCAGGAGAACAGCTCTTACTTAACTTTAGTCATTTTTAATCGAATTTTTGATATTATGTATATTATACCTGCAATTGATGTATTGGACAAACAGGTTGTCCGTTTAAGAGAGGGCAACTACGACGAGGTTACCACTTATCCGATTTCTTTGGAAGAACAGATCGAAAAATACCATGCCAATGGTACGGAGATCGTTCATATCATAGATCTTAATGGAGCCAAAGGTGATTTTAGCAATCAAGCTTATCTATTCGACATCATCAAACGTACTGAAATGAAAGTGCAATATGGTGGTGGTGTCCGTAGTATCGAAAAGGTAAAGGAATTGATCGATGCAGGGGTGTACCGCGTCATCGTAGGTACGCAAGCGATAACCAATCCGGCATTTTTGGAAGAACTTTCTGCATTGAACGAAGGCCGGATCAAATACGCTGACCATATCGTCATTGCCATTGATGTACTGGATGAGGTGATCAAATATTCGGGATGGCTAGAAAGCTCCCCAATTAAATTAATGGAATACATTGATAAATGTTTGGCATTAGGATTCTATCGTTTCCTATGTACCGACATCAGTAAGGATGGTAAATTAGGCGGTGCCGGTGTAGAGCTGTACAGCAAACTACTTGGACATTCGCCGATCATAAAACTGATCGGATCAGGAGGCATCAGTTCCATGGCAGATATTGAGGCGCTGAATGATTTGGGTAAAATGGAATCTGTGGTGGTTGGTAAAGCTATCTATGAAAATAGAATCAGCATCGAAGAAATAAAAGACTGGAATCTTAAAGCCTTAATCAGTTTCTAAAACATGTTGGCAAAGCGGATTATTCCCTGTTTAGATGTTAAAGATGGACGCACGGTAAAAGGGGTCAATTTTGTTGACCTTCGAGATGCCGGTGATCCAGTTGAATTGGCTTGGCAATATTCACAGCAAGGAGCAGATGAACTGGTCTTCTTGGATATTACCGCTACACATGAACGCCGTAAAACTACGGTAGACTTAGTGAAAGCAGTAGCTAGTCAGATCAATATTCCCTTTACCATTGGTGGTGGAATCAATGAATTAGCAGATGCAGATGTCTTGTTGAATGCGGGTGCAGACAAGATTTCCATCAATTCGGCTGCTGTTCGAAACCCAAAACTATTGGAAGAACTGGCCAATGCTTTTGGTGTTCAATTTGTTGTGTTAGCGGTGGATACCCGCTTCGTGAATGGAAAGAACTATGTACACCTGAGAGGTGGCAGGGATATTACAGATCTGGAGACCGAGCAATGGGTAAAAGAAGCAGAGGATAGGGGAGCTGGTGAGATTTTATTGACATCCATGGACCATGATGGTACCAAGAATGGATTTGATAATAACCTATTGAAAAAGATAAATGCCAGTATCCACATTCCATTGATTGCGTCTGGCGGTGCAGGAAATCAACAGCATTTTGTCGATGTGTTCCAAGAGGCACAAGTAGACGCGGCTTTGGCAGCGTCGGTATTTCATTATGGTGAAATATTGATTCCAGAATTAAAAAATACACTGCAGAACCAAGGGATTCCTGTTCGGTTCTGATATTAACTATCATCATGAATATTGATTTTAAGAAAGGGGACGGTTTGGTTCCGGTGGTCATTCAAGATGCCCAGACATTAGAAGTGTTAATGTTGGGCTATATGAATGAGGAGGCTTGGAATAAAACCAATGAAGAGCAAAAGGTTACCTTTTTTTCCAGAAGTAAAAATAGGTTGTGGACAAAAGGAGAGGAGAGTGGGAATTTTTTGCAGGTAGTAAGTAGTCATATTGATTGTGACCAAGATACCGTATTGATCAAGGTCAACCCGGCTGGACCAACCTGCCATACAGGCTCCAGAAGTTGTTTCAATACCCCATTCAACCAGAATTTCCTATTGGAATTGGAGCGCATCGTGCAACATCGCATCGATTTCCCTTCCGATGAATCCTACGTGAATAGATTAAGGAGCAGAGGGATTAATAAGATTGCTCAAAAGGTAGGAGAGGAAGCTGTGGAAACGGTTATTGCCGCACTTACCGAAACCGATAATGACTTTATCAATGAGTCATCAGACCTTTTATTCCATTTGATTGTTCTATTAAAGGAAAAGGGAATGAGCTTAGAAACCATTGCCAAAAATTTAGAAGGAAGACATCAATAAACCAAACATGGCATCCAATTTGGAAATTACATTAGCATCTACGCTTACCGGACATCAGAATCCTGTCTTTGCCTTAGCCCAACCTGAAAATTCCTCGGTGTTATATACCGGTGGGAATGATAAAGGGGTAGTGGAATGGGATCTGCAGGAAATGAAGTTCAAAAGGATTCTTTGTAAGGTGGGTTCTTCTGTATATAAACTATTGGCCATTCCGGATTCTGACCTCTTGGCCATTGGATTGCGTTCTGGTCAGCTCTTATTGGTGGATACCCAAAAGCAATCGCTTGTTGCCAATTGGAATACGGAATCGGGAGCCATATTTGATATCAAACTTATCCCCTCCAAAAGGGAACTGATCGCTATAGGCGAAGAAGGTTTTGCGTATGTGTGGAGTTTGGAAAGTTTAGAACTTTTATACCGTTTCAAGGTATCCGATACCACCGCGCGTGTCATCAGCCTTTCAGAAGACGGTAAATTATTGGCCTTTGGCGATAAATTGGGGATGGTCCATGTCCATGATGCCTATGATTTCCATAAATATATAAAAGAGCCAATCCATGAATTGCCGGTAACTTCCTTACGATTTATAAATGGGGAGCTAATTTCTGGGGGACGGGATGCAAAGATCAATCGCTTGGATCCTAAGACCTTGGAGAAAAAGCAGAGCCTTGTACCGCATATGTTCACGGTCTACGGGATAGACAGCTCGGCTGATAATAATTTTTTGGTAACCGTAAGTAGGGATAAGACCATAAAAATATGGAGATCTACAGACTGGGGTCTTTTAAAGAATATCTCTCGGGATAAAGGTATAGAAAGCCATTACCTCAGCATCAATAATGTCCTTTGGCAAGAAAATCGGATTTTTACGGTAAGTGATGATAAATCGATTAAGATATGGAAGGTGGAAACTCATTAAACCCTTCTTGCAACTTTCTCCGCACATTACATAGATAGAACGAATACAAGGTAGCGAGAATGCACGCGAATAACATGACATATAGATACGGTTTCATATCCGGATCAATGAAATGTGGCTGCTTGATGTTTTGGATAAGAATGCCAAAAATACCCCAAGCTAAAACAGCAGAAACCGCAGGGAGATAATGTGTTATGGTATAATAAATACCGTATGCCGTACATGCCAACAGCACAGCTACATTCAACCAGAACAACTCCGAAGAGGAGCTCACCAATTCAAATTTGGCTAAAATGGTCACACTATTGAAAGCCATTAAAATAATCATCCAACCTGTATATACCCCAAAACCTAAACGGATAAAATAGCGAATGAAAGAATTTGAAACCAGTTTATGAATTTCTATCCGTTTATTGATCATTAAAATGGTAATCAAACATGCTGATGAACAAATTACAGAAAGGATAAAATGATTGTTCATTTTTAATACCATACTCAAACCACAGAATAGTTGATTCAGGATAAGTAGATTACCAATCTTCTTGATCTTAAGGACTGTTCTTGGATTTTCAGCTTCATTTCTAGAAGCTATAAACATCAGTATCCCTACCAATATCATATTGGCCGAAAGAAATGACCATATTTTAAATGTAATAGGTGCTGGGGTTAGGTAAGTTGGATAGGAACTAATGGCCGTATTGATCGAATTTCCGAAGAAAAAACTGTTGTCCATCAAGATAATCCACGTGAAATTCAACGTGACCATCATGAAATTCAGCAGAGCCAAAGATTTAGTTCCCGACATGATAGATTAATAATTATAGTTGTGATTCAACACAAATATACGGGAATTGTTTTACTCTTTGTTAAAAGATTTACGTTTTAACAAGTATCTCCTAAAAAGGTTAAGATTTCAGCTAGGTATTTACTGTCAATTTCATCAAAATCAGCCAGTTCGTCGCTATCCACATCGAGAATACCTATACATTTACCGTCCTTGAACAAAGGTACTACGATCTCCGATTTCGATAAAGAAGAGCAAGCGATATGCCCTGGGAATTCATCCACATTCGGAACGATTACGGTTTCTTCCTTTGCCCAGGCTGTCCCACAAACTCCACGGTTATAAGCAATCCTCGTACAGGCTACGGGTCCCTGGAATGGGCCTAAAACCAATTCCTCGTTTTCAGCCAAATAAAATCCTACCCAGAAAAAATGGAACTGCTCTTTCAATGCCGCGCAGATATTTGCCATATTGGCCACAAAATTGGTCTCTCCTGAAATCAATCCCTTGATCTGTGGAAGGAGGTTTTCATATTGCGTCTGTTTATCCCCTTGGATTATCTGTAAGTCTTCTGCCATGTAAATTATAATCTTTTTAATGCTGCTTTGATCAATTTTTCAACGGTCAAATCTGGCTCTGCGTTATGGATCGCCTGTAGCACTTTGTCGGCTTGCGGTTTTCCAAAACCCAACATCACCAATGCCGTCAATGCCTCTTCAATAGCTGAAGATTTGGTTACCGGCAGCGGAATCAAGGCATCTGGTCCTTGTTTCTTCAATTTGTCCTGTAATTCCAAAATAACACGTTGTGCCGTTTTTGGCCCAATACCCTTAATCTTCTGGATAATATTGACCTGTCCGGCAACAATGGCTTGCTGGATCTCTTCCGGAGTAATGGAAGATAGCATCATACGACCCGTATTTGGTCCTATACCTGAAACGGAGATCAGGTGTTCAAATAAATGCCTTTCGCCTTCTGTTGCAAAGCCGTATAAAGTCTGGGAGTCTTCTCTAACCTGAAAGGAAGTAAAGAGCTTACAGTCTTCCAAATCTTTGATCTGGCTAAAGGTCGTCAGGGAAATATGCAGGTAATAGCCAATCCCACCTACGTCTATAACAACGTGGGTGGGCGCTTTTACTACTAATTTTCCTTTGATGTATTCGTACATACGGAAATGTTAGTTATTGTTGTTTTTTTCGTGCTCAATGGCATCCACCACCGCAATGGTAACCATGTTCACGATCTCACGAACGGAACTGTCTAATTGCAATACATGGACAGGCTTGTTCATTCCCAATAGGATTGGTCCTACAGCTTCTGCATTTCCAACTTCCTGTAATAGCTTATAGGCAATATTACCGGATTCCAAATTAGGGAATACCAAGGTATTTGCTGCTTCGCCATTTAATGCAGAGAATGGGAAATTAGCGGACAACATTTCTGGGTTCAATGCAAAATTCGCTTGGATCTCACCATCAGCTACGATTTCAGGATGTTCTGCATGAAGGATCTTCACCGCTTGGCGAACTTTATCGGAAACCGTTCCTTCATTGGAACCAAAGTTGGAGTAGGATAACATAGCAATACGTGGTTTGATATTGAATCGCTTAACAGCAGAATCCAATAATACCGTAATATCAGCCAACTCCTGTGGTGTTGGATCTTCATTAACGGTGGTATCACCAAAGAATAAAGGTCCTTTATTGGTCATCATGATGTACATACCTGCAACACGGCTTCCTGGTTTGGCACCGATCACCTGCAATGCCGGACGAATCGTAGATGCGTAATTTCTGGTCAATCCAGAAATCAAGGTATCTGCCTCACCAAACTCAACCATGCTGGCAGCAAAATAGTTTCTATTGGTCATCAATTTTCGGGAATCCAATTTATTGATGCCACGACGTTGTCTTTTCTTGTAAAGATGCTCTGCATATTTTTCGAAACGTGGCGAGTCAATCTCCGCTTGCGGATCGATGATCTCCGCCCCATCCAATTCAAAAGCATATTCTTTGATGATGTTTTGGATCTTCTCTTTGTTACCTAATAAAATAGGGAATGCAATACCTTCTTCTTTTACGATCTGGGCAGCGCGAAGGGTTTTGGTGTTATCAGCCTCTGCGAATACCACACGTTTAGGGTTGGTTTTTGCTTTTGCAGATAAATTGCGGATGATGCGGTCTTCCTTACCCAAACGTTTATGAAGTTCTTCCCGGTAGGCATCCCAATCCTCAATGGTCTTACGGGCTACGCCAGAAGCAATAGCGGCCTTAGCAACCGCAATAGATACTTCCGTGATCAAACGTGGATCGGTTGGTTTTGGGATCACATAATCTTTACCAAAACGGATATTACTTTGGTTATAGGCAATGTTAACCTCTTCAGGTACATTTTGTTTCGCTAATTCGGCAATTGCGCGAACAGCAGCGATTTTCATGTCTTCATTAATGGCTGTAGCGCGTACATCCAATGCACCACGGAAAATATACGGGAATCCCAATACATTGTTCACCTGGTTAGGATAATCGGAACGTCCAGTACCCATGATGATATCATCACGTGTTTCAACCGCTAGATCGTAAGCAATTTCAGGATTTGGATTAGCCATCGCCAAAACAATCGGATTACTGTTCATGGTCAATAACATCTCCTTGGTCAATACATCCGCTTTGGATAAACCAATGAAAACATCCGAACCTGCCACGGCATCTTCCAAGGAATGAATGTCACGGTCGGTTGCCCATTCTGCTTTTGTTGCATCTAAGTTGTCACGGTCGTTACGGATAACCCCTTTACTATCTAACATCACGATGTTCTCTTTTCTTGCACCAACCGCAACATACATGGCTGTACAAGAAATAGCAGCAGCACCTGCACCGTTCACTACGATTTTCACATCAGCAATATCCTTACCTTGCAATTCGCAGGCGTTGATCAAGGCTGCACCAGAAATAATCGCTGTACCATGTTGGTCATCGTGCATCACCGGAATGTTCATCTCTGCCTTTAAGCGTCTTTCAATCTCAAAACACTCTGGCGCTTTGATATCCTCCAAGTTGATCCCCCCGAATGTAGGTTCCAATGCTTTTACGATGTTTACAAATTCATCAACATTCTTGGTGTCCAATTCAATATCAAACACATCGATATCCGCGAAGATCTTAAATAATAGACCTTTACCTTCCATCACTGGTTTTCCGGCCTGCGCACCGATATCTCCTAAACCTAGTACGGCAGTACCATTACTGATAACCGCTACTAAGTTTCCTTTTGCAGTATATTTATATGCATCCTCGCTGTTTTCTGCAATCGCCAAACAAGGCTCTGCTACACCAGGAGAATAGGCTAATGTTAAATCTCTTTGGGTACTGTGTGGTTTTGTTGGTACAACGGCAATTTTTCCTGGACGCCCCATAGAATGGTAGGTTAAAGCGTCTTTCTTTCTGTTGATGTTACTCATTACAATTTTAGTTTATACTTATATGTGTCGATTATTGCCTGAATAATCTATTTTAATGCATCTAATAATTTAAACATGGCCTGTCTCATCGAGGAGGCTGATCCTTGGTAATTATTTACCAATAAGGAAAAGGTATATTCTTGGCCATCGGCAGCTTTTTGATAGCCGGTATAGCCCAATACACCTCCTATAGTTCCGCTTTTCATGGATGTCCCATTCACATTGGGCAAAGATTTTAGAAAATCGGCATACCAGGTTCTTCCCTTTGCATATTGCATGATTCTGGCCATTGCTTGGGTCGTAACCCGGTTCTGTGGCGATAATCCCGAACCATCAAAGGTATTGATTTCACTCGGTGAAATCTTTAATTTATTTTGCCAGAACTTAGCGACCAGATTGGCTGCTTCGCTGGTATTGGTTTTGTTGGCGGAAATGCCTCCAATGACCTTCAATAGACTTTCTCCATAAAGGTTGATACTCTTTTGGTTGAACCAATGTACAATCTCCATCAACTTCGGAGAATGGTGGGTATGGATCAGCTTTTTATTCCCGCTGATCAGGTATTGTGGGTCTCTATTTTTTAAACCTTGAAAGGTGATGATGGTATCCAACACTGCAATAGAATCTTGGGCAAGGACTTCAGAAAGATCGTACGCAAGATACAGGGCAGGGTCTGGAACGGATATCTCAATGGTTTTCTTTAGGTCACTTCCGTAGGTCCCTCTTAAATAGATCGTATTGGAATAGGGAGCAGAATAGGCATATACATTATCTCCCGAACCCACATTTCCAGTGCTTACCTGATTGATCATCTGGAAAAATGGAGGTGTTTTTACAGGTTGAAGAGCTGCCGGTTGGCCAGGTCTAGATGGACTGAAATTGATGCCCAATTTGTTTTCCTTCCAATTCAGGCCTGATACACCTGCTCCATAGTAATTGCCGATATCGGTCCACATCCAAGTGCCCGGTACATCATATCCATTATAAAGTTGGTCATTGGCAATAATACTTCCTGCTATTTGTTTGATTCCCAGTTTAAGAATGGCCTCTTTCCATTTGGAAAGGATAGTAGCCGCTTTAGTCTGTTCGTAGCGATCACTACCCAAAGTAGGATCTCCAGAGCCTTCAATAATGATGTCTCCATTCAATACACCCAAGGAGTCGACATCTCCAGTAACATAGAGTTTTGTCGGAAAGGTATAGTCCGCGCCCAATAGTTCGAGGGCGGTTATGGAGGTGATGACCTTGAGGGTGGATGCTGTTGGCATTCCGATTTTGTTGTTGCCATCAAAAACCACTTCGCCGGTTTTCGCGTTGATGACCGTTAAAGAAGCCAAGCCACTTTGAAGGGCAGGGCTTTTTTGGAAAGTCTGAAAGGCAGATTGGATTTTTGGTTTAATCCCTTGGCCCAACACCGGAGCTGTACCCAGCACAGTGACCAATGTCAGCATCGAAAAAAATGAAAAAAATCTTCTCATAGCTAGCAAATATCGTAATCTACTAAACAAGTAGTGCATTAAAAGTGTAAAATTTCAAATCTATGATTAAGGTAATGTATTAATTAAGAGAGTTTTTATAACTTGCGTGGAATATTAAAAATTACATAATGAATCACATCGAAAAATTAGCTTCCATCCGGGAGCAGATGAAAGAAAAAGGTGTAGATGCCTATATTATCCCATCATCTGACCCACATATCAGTGAGTATCTCCCAGACCGATATAAATGTATTGCTTGGACATCCGGATTTACCGGTTCGGCAGGAACATTGGTGATCACCGCAGATTTTGCAGGTCTTTGGACAGATTCACGCTATTTTGTTCAGGCTGGAGAGCAGTTGGAAGGGACAGGATTTGAATTGGTGAAACTTCAGGTACAGGGAAAACCAGAATATGCTACTTGGCTTGCAAAACAATTAAAAGAAGGCGGTACTGTTGCTTTTGATGGTAACCTGGCTGCCGTGGCGGTCGCTCAGGCTGTTCAACAGGAATTACAACCCCTAGGAATCCATGTAAATGGACATTTAGATCTGTTGGATCCAATCTGGGAGAATAGACCAGCATTGCCTTTGGAAAAAGCCTATTTGTTGGATGAAAAAACAACAGGTCAATCGACGGCTTCAAAAATCGAGGCCGTTAAAGCTAAATTGAAAGATAAACGTGTAGATAACCATTTGGTTTCATCCTTGGATGACCTTGCTTGGTTATTGAACATCCGTGGTAATGATGTGCATTGTAATCCGGTGGTATTGGGCTTCTTCCTGATCCAAGCGGATAAAAACACCCTTTTCATTGCTGATGGAAAACTTTCGAATGAAGAGGTAGCATCATTGAATGCTTCGGGGGTACAAGTAGAGGATTATGAAAAGGCATTTGATGCGGTGAAGTCTATTTCCAACGGTAGAATTTTGTTGGATACCAAACGCACATGTTTTGCGTTTTATGATGCTGTTGCTGATGGGGTTGAAATTGTAGAGGAGACCAATCCATCCACTAACCTGAAAACGGTTAAGAATGGGGTAGAGATCGAACATACACGCAATGCCATGGTGAAAGATGGTGTTGCTCTGACCAAATTCTTTAAGTGGTTGGAAGAGGAAGTCGGCAAAGGTGAATTGACCGAGATTTCCATTGCTGAGAAATTGCAAGGATTTCGCGCGGAAAATGATGGTTTTGTGGATATTTCCTTTGATACCATTGCCGGTTATCTGGAGCACGGTGCTTTGCCACATTATAAAGCGACCGAAGAAAGCAATGCTACACTAAAACCAGAAGGACTATTATTGGTGGATTCCGGAGGTCAATATAAGGATGGAACAACGGATATTACGCGTGTTGTTTCTCTTGGAAACATTAAAGCAGAGGAGAAAACAGATTATACCTTGGTGCTGAAAGGAACTATTGAAGGTTCTCAGGCAATCTTTCCAAAAGGTACAAGGGGATATTCGATTGATGCGATCACAAGACGTCCGATTTGGGAGCAGTTGCGTAATTATGGACATGGGACAGGTCATGGGGTAGGTTTCTTTTTGAATGTGCATGAAGGTCCACAGGTGTTCAATATGGCTGCGATTGATATCCTGATTGAAGAGGGCATGATTACCTCTATTGAACCGGGATTATATCGTGAAGGTCAATATGGTATTCGTATTGAGAATTTGGTGTTGTCGAAAGCGGTGGAAAGCAATTATTTTGGAGATTTCATGGATTTTGAGACCTTGACGATCTGTTATATTGCTACGGATTTAGTGGATAAAACTTTATTGGATGAAAAGCATATTGATTGGTTGAATAGGTACAATGCTTGGGTATTTGAGAAATTAAGCCCGAAATTGGATGAAGAACACGCTGCTTGGTTGAAGGAGAAAACGTTAGCTATTTAATTTTTGAGTATCTAATTTTTGAGTATTTAGTAGTGAGTATTTAGAATTTAGATACTGCAAGCGAATAGAACAGGCTGAATCATGATAAATGGTTCAGCCTGTTTTTTTGTCAACCATCCCGTCATTGCGAGGAGGCACGACGAAGCAATCTTTCTCCCTGTCATCCTGAGCGAAGTCGAAGGATCTGTACGCAGGCATACGAACAGATGGTTCGACTCCGCTCACCATGACATGCGGGAAGATTGCTTCGTTCCTCGCAATGACGTGGGAGTCGCAATGACGCTGGCCTCCCAATGACGCGGAAAGTTCAAGACATAGTAGGAGTCATTTTTTCTTCAATTTTCAAGTGAGATATATGTACCATGTAAGTGAGTTGTAAGTGACTTTTAGCACTTACAACTCACTTACAAGTCACTTACACCTCACTTGAAAAAAGAAAAAAGCAAGCAAGCACCTCACCCCAAAAGAAGCTTTTTCTTTAGATCCTGTTTATAAAAAAAACAATTCCTAATTCTCCTAAGGTCAAATCCTAATTCTCCAAAATTTAATCCTATTTTTCCGAAAGCCAGATCCTATTAAACAACACTTCTTTCTCTGCTTGAAAATCAACCTGAATCTCCTGCGCCTTATCCATCGAAAATTCACCCAATACCACATCCAAAAACTCCTCCACATACCAATTCTGGTTAGGTTCCACAGTAATCTTTCCATTAGGCTTGGCCACTGCCTTCCAAGTTCTGCCATTCGCAGTAATGGTCAGCCCTATATCTTCTTTGGCAGGATTATGTAAGGAAGCTTCTAATTGATAATTTCCTGATTTTGGTACATATACTTTCCAGCTCACTTTTTGATTCGGTTTTAACTTCAAATGATCCGGGCTAGTTCCATCAAATCCCTTATACTCCAGTCCCTTACTGATCGTGTTTTTAGCATTCAAACTAAATCCTCCAAATGTAGATTCCCCTACGATTTCCTTGTTGATATCCAACTTATCCATCGTCAGCTTGATCACCGAAACATAAGGATCAGGTTGATCCCCTGCACAATGTATATGCAATAAAGGGCCATTCTGCTCAAATTTCAATGCCTTGCGACCGGAGGAAGTCAATAGTTCCACCTTATTGGGCTTACTGCTTAGCCCAGTTACCCGAAGAATTTTATCCAATGGCCAATTATACACATGCAGATACAATGCACCAGTCTTTTTATTCAAGGTGATCTTTCCCCAATCGTGTTGGGAAGACCGAATTTCCAATCCGGTGTTCATATATACCGATTCGCCATAGTTAGCAAGCCATTTCCCCATGGTCTCTAATCGTTCAATTCCTTCATACGGAACCGATCCATCTGCTCTAGGGCCAATATTTAAGGTATAAGACCCATTCAGGCTCACATTATTGATCAAAGATTGGAACAGTTGATTCGTTGATTTCCATTCGTTCTCCAAGGCATTGAATCCCCAGGAATGAGCGATCGTGCCAGGGGTTTCCCAGATATGGGTGGTATAAGCCGATCCAAATTGGTTATCACCCAATGTTTCGAAGTCCACATGTTCGTTTTCTATAGGTAGCCCCAAACGGGAGTTGATCAAGCAGTTGGGTTGCAGGTCGTGGATCAGGTTGGCCAATTGGTCCAACTGTTCTTTTTTGATGATGCTTTGTTGGTAGGGGATCCACATGTCAAACCACATCATCGCAATATCACCATAATTACTTAGCAACTCCCTGACCTGAGGGATCACTTTTTCTTGCCAATATTGGTTGTATTGAGCATCTGTAACCCTTCCGGTAATTTCCTGGTTATGATTCCATGCAAATGGATGTTGCCAATCGATCCATTGGGAATAATAGAAACAGAGTTTGATGTTGTGTTTTTTACAGGCTTCAGCAATTTCCTTGATCACATCCCTATTGGTTCCACTTAATTTGGGTAGGGAGTAATCACCTACCTTTGTATCCCAAAGGGCCACACCATCATGGTGCTTAGAGGTAATGATGATGTATTTCATACCGGCTTTTTTGGCCAGTAACACCCATTCTTCTGGATTGATTTTATCCCAGTCGAATCGTTTGGCAAGCGCTCCGTATTCGGCTTCCCCAATCCGGTTCCGGTATCGGATCCATTCGGCATAGTTGTTCGGGTGTCTAAGTCTTTCGCCTTTCCAGATCCCTTCCGTGGCACTGTACAGCCCCCAATGAATGAACATGCCGAAGCGTTCGTCCTCTAACCATTGGGCTTTATTGGGTTGTTGGGCAGAAGTTAATAAACAGTAGCAAATCAGAAACAAAGTACAGATGGCTGATCTCATAAAATTTGGTTTTATTGTGGCTTACAAGATAATAAAAAGGGGTTTAAAAAAAAATCTCGTGGAGCAGGGCGCCCCACGAGAAACCATTATATTAAAAATTGAACCTTTAGTTCTTTTTAGCCCACCAAAGCGGGGTAAATATTTGGTCTTCACCACCCAACTGCGTAACAGCTTTGTCGTAATTAGTCTGATCGGCAGAGCGGAAAGATGAAGGATATCTCAAACGTTGAGGGAAGAAATTCACCTGATTTTTTGTGTAATTAGATGAATTCAACTGTAACATGGTTTGGATTGGTTGTTCTACAGCAGGGTTTTCGAAAAATGGTAAACCTAATCTTCGGTGATCACTCCATGCTTCCAAAGCCATATAAGGGAATGTAGCAATGTATTTCTGCGTGATGATCTTTGTTAGTTTATCATTCTTCACCGTACCATTTTTATAAATGGTATTGGATGGATACGGAATCTGCGCAGTTCCAGGTGCCCCAGTGTATGCATCAATGAATTTTACGGTATGAGAAGCAGGTGGTTCCGTAACATGGTCATAACTTACAGAAGTACCCACGCGGTTATAGTTGGTAGAAGCTTTATATGCTGCTAAATGGCTACTCACACCCCAATATTCAAAATTCTGTTCAATACCTTTTTCATAAGCGGCTTTATCCGACATCGGGGTTGACCAACCTCTCAATGCCGCTTCGGCCATTAGGAAATGGGATTCCCAAGAAGCAAAGAACAACCTTTTCTGTGTACTCGTTCTGAACTTGTTGATCATTCCAGGTAGGCGACCATTCTGACCACGAAATACAAGGTTAGATGCTAGACCACCCCATGTTCCACCAGTGAAAGCATTCCATGTGTATTTTGTATCTAAAATATCTGTCCGTGTATCTGAAACCTTGATTGAAGCTTCTTGGGTGCTGGCTGCCGGCCAATATTCTCCATCCGTTTTATTTCCAGGAACGAAGAAGGCTTTATAAGCACGTGGGTCCATTTTATTTGGCATACCATCCAAATAATATCCTTGAGAAGGATCGTTGGATTTTACCGAGAAATTGGAAAGATATCGTGTTCCAAAATCATCCTCAGGTTTGATCTTTTCTATTATGCCTTGATTGGTAAATTGATCGGCTGTTTTAATACCTCCTAAACCGATGAATATATTGTTGAGGGTAGCTGAAAGGATTTGTGTGTTCCAGCTTCTGGACATGACGCCTGAAAGTGGGTCCCAACCATCTTTTTCTTGAACACCAAAGTTCTGTTCTTTCGTTTCGATGAATTTATTCGTAGCAACTGCAGCCTCAAATTCTGATTTTGCCTTCGCCGCATCTACTTCAGACAAGCGCATAGCGAAACGCATCCTCATGGAATTGGCAAATCTGATCCAATTCTCCCAATTGAAACCATAAGCCGCATCGTAAGATTTGATATCACCATTTGCAACACTTACATCAATTTTGCTGGTAGCATCTTTTAACTCGTCAAAAAGATAGTTGTAAACCTCTTGAACCGTATTGAAAGTTGGGTTGGTTCCTTTGAACGATTCGATCGGGGCAGGTCCAAAGTTATCCGATAGTTCACTCATCAGATAAGCTCTCCAGATACGAGCCACTTGTTTCACGTTTTCATTGTGTGCAGCTGCGGTTCCATTGGCGGCTTGCTTTTCGGCTATCTCGATGGCTGCGTTCGCATTGTTCAACCATTCGGAAATATAACGCCAATAATCACCATTAAACGTATCATCATCAACACCCATGTTTAGGTAATTGAAATAATGATGTCTTGCTGCGGTTTTCCAATAGTACACATATACCCTTTCTGCAATGTGTGGATCTTGCTGCGCGCCAATAATGGCGTTGTTTAGAAAATATTCAGGTTTTACCTGATTTTCATTCGCCGCTGTTGGGCTGGTATTTAATTCTTCGAATTTACTACAGGAAGCAGTTATTCCTCCAATAAGCAAAGCGAAAGTTATTTTTGATATGATATTTTTCATGATTGTCTAATTAGAAGCCTACAGAAATATTAAGGAAGAAAGATCTGGAAGTTGGGAAAGATAAGTATTCAAATCCTACGGCATTGGTGCTCAATGCAAAGGTCGATTCTGGATCAACCCCTTTTCCATAGCTTTTTAACATCGCCAAATTGTTCACTGAGATTCCGAATTTTGCAGATTTTACAGCTGAGGACTTCAGCACCTGACTTGGGATGCTGTAGTTCAACATTAAGTTTCGGATACGGATGTTTGTTGCATTCAATAGGTTGTGTTCCGTAATCCCCAAGTTACCATTGCCAGCAACAGCTGCCCAATAATTTTCAGGACTTACTTCTTTGTTGTTCTGTACATAGGTGTCTTTATCTAAGATAACTCCATCCACTACGAAATTAGCTCGGTCACCATTCACTACGGTTTCTGCAGAAGAACCACTTAACTGTATAGCACGGTGTGTTCCTGCGAAGAATTTACCACCGAAACGACCATCGACCTGGAAGCTCAATCCGAAGTTTTTATAAGAAAAAGAGTTGGTTATACCTACTAATGCACGTGCTGTTTGGTCACCCAACATGGTTGTAGGACCAGAAGCTTTTTGTGGAAGCCCAGTTTGGGAAGCCAAGATTAACTTTCCATAATGCTCAGATTCTACATCCTCAACTCTTAAGAATCGTGTTCCGTAGATGGCACCATAATACTTGCCTTCTTCAGCAAAGATTTTCACATCATCATATCCGCCTAGTTCCGTACGTTTTACGTCATCATGTAATTTGATGATTTTGTTCTGGTTGTGGGATACATTTGCTCTAAGATCCCATTTCAATGGGGTATCTCTTAAGATGTTCGCATTGAAAACCACCTCGAAACCTTGGTTTTGAATATTACCAGCATTAGCTTTGAACCCTTGGTATCCTGATAGGTTGTTCATTGGGATATTGATCAACTGATTGGTCGAATTAGTTTTGTAATACGCAAAGTCGATTCCGATACGATCATTCAAGAACCTGGTTTCAAAACCTGCTTCAAAACTTTTCTGCAACTCATTCACTACACCTGGATTGAAGAGGATATTTCCTTTGGAAGCTGTCGTTACGTTGTTCGGGTCATTACCTACATTATACGTGTTGTATAATTGGTATGGGTCCATATCACGACCAGTTTCGGCATAAGAAGCTCTAATTTTTGCAAAAGAGAACCAAGATGGCATTTCCCCATTTACACGTACAAGATCAGAGATGATCAATGAAGTACTTGCAGAAGGGTAGAAGTAACTGTTATTGTCTGGATGTAAAGTAGAAGTCCAGTCATTTCTTGCCGTCAAAGTAATAAACCAGAAATTACTATAGTTGATATCTAAGCTGGAGTAAACCGAGTTGATCTGTTTTCTGGAAATACTTTCAGAAATACTTGGGTTTCCAATGTTATTACCTAATGTGAAAAGATTTGGAACACGTAGGTTTCCTGCAGAAGAATTGATTCCATTTCTGTTTCTCTCCATGATCTGTCCATAAAGCGACAAAGCACCACCCCAGTTTCCAAAAAGATTATCTTTTCTCGCGTGGATACTAGCAATGTAGTTGTTTTCATAGAACTTATCCACCCCAGTAGAGTAGGAGTTGTTCAAGTTTGCCCCTGTATAGGTTTTGGATTCGTATTTGGTGCTGTAAGTATCAGTACCTACACGTGCATCAGCACTTAACCAATCATTGAAATCGTATTTTACCGTAGCGTTCATTAAATAACGGTCGCGGGTATCTGTACTCAACTTATTATGAGCAGCCCAATATGGGTTTACCGGTGCATCAGCTGGATCCGTATACCAGATTTGATTCACCCCTAGTTCATCCATCCCTGTTTTGAATTGGGTAATATCCAATGAATGTGGAAACAATAGAACCTGGGAGTAGAAGTTACCATCGTTATGACCACCTACAGCTCTGTTATAAGCCATGTTTTTCATGTATTGTACTTTTACATCAGTACTCCATTGGTTTCTTTCACCAAATTTAGCGTTTACACGGTTGATCAAGTTCAATCTGTTCAACTTCATCCCTGGCGTTTTGCTATCATCATGTAGGTAAGTGGCAGAAGTGTATAGGTTTACTTTGTCAGAAATCGCCTGTTGGAAGTTGATGTTCTGTGTTGTACTGAAACCTGTTTTAAAGAAGTTGGACATGTTGTCATAAGCGGAAAGATTGGCTTTAGAACCATCCCACATATCGACTTCCTGGCCAGCAATCTTTGCTCCCCAAGAAGTACTCGCCAAACGACCATAAATACCACCAGCACCTTGTGAGAATGTGCTTTGAAGTTCAGGTGTCATAAACATGTTTTCAATACCTGTAATGGTCGAATAACTTATTCCTACACCATCTTTAGCTTTACCTGATTTTGTTGTGATCAAGATAACCCCATTGGAAGCTCTTGAACCATATAAAGCTGATGCAGCACCACCTTTTAATACGGACATGCTTTCGATATCCTCTGGGTTTAAATCGCCAAGACCGCTACCCATATCGGCAGTAGGATTCCAGAAGTCATTATTGGATGCACCCACAAAGTTATCCATAGGCACACCATCCACAACGATCAAAGGCTGGTTGTCACCAGTTAATGAATTGAAACCTCTTAAGATAATTTTGGATGAAGAAGCCGGTCCTCCAGAACCTTTAACGACCTGAAGGTTAGAAACCTTACCAGCTAAAGCGTTCGCTACGTTATTTTCACGCGCATCTGTTAAAGATTCTCCTTTTACTTCTTGGAAAGAATATCCAAGCGCTCTGCGCTCTCTTTTAACCCCCATTGCTGTTACTACAACCTCATCAATGTTGCTATTGTCGGCAGATAGGGTTATATTATGGGTAGCTCCAGAAACAGTGATTTCCTGGAAAGCATAGCCCATACTTGAAAAGCGGATTTTTTGGCCATTATCAGCTTGGATGCTGTAATTACCATTTTGATCTGATTGTGCAGCCCGGTTGGTACCCACCACCGTTACACTGACACCAGCCAATGGACCATTAGCATCTGTTACTCGCCCCGTAACAGTTTGCTGTGCAAATAATGTCGTAATGCTCAATAGCATAACCAACATTATACTGCAACTTTTTGCGTAAAGATTACTCATTTGTTGATGATTTAATTGATTAAATTTCTGTTAAATAATTCTTGTAAATGCTCTTGTCTGAATTACCAATGCAGACGCAGGCAGATCCTAATAGTTGTATGTGTTTGGTATTAGAAAATTTGATTTTGGTGTTTTTTGATAATCGTTGGATGGTAAATTCCAAAAGGGCGGAATTGATCTGAGGGGCCAGGATAGTTTTCGCCTGCGCACCACGACCTGAAACCACCACCATTTCCGGATTGATTATGTGGATTAGGGTGGCTATCCCCTTGCCCAACATATACCCGATACGACTTATTGCTTCAATAGCCAATTGATCACCTGCGTTTGCCGCAGTTAATAATTGATCGCCAGTGATGTGGTTATTTTGCTGCTGATAATCCTTTAATAAAGAAGACTCTTCACCTTTTGAAAGTTTCTCGGTAGCAAATTCGATCGCTGCAATCAGCGATGCCTCCACCTCCAGACAACCTTTTTTGCCACAAGAACAAAGCTTGTTTTGATTAGATAAAGGAATATGGCTGAATTCTCCCGCATACCCAGAATGTCCACGATAAAGTTCGTTATCAATGATCATTCCCAGTCCTACACCCCAATTGAGGTTTACCACCATGACATTTCTGGCATCTTTGGCTTGTCCAAAATAATGTTCGGCTATAGCGATTGCTGAAGAATCATTTTCGATAAAAACAGGGAGGTTAAACGTTTTACCTAAATTCGCTTGAAAATCATAAAATGGCGATTCAGCTGTGAAAGAGTTGTTTTTTCCGGATTTGCTATCCACAAATCCTGGAATACTGACCCCTAAGCCAAAGATCGGTTTGTCTTGAACCAATAACATGGTTTGCCTGATAAAGGCAACCAATTCTTCATAAGCGTTTTCCCCTTTGAGTGGAATTCGTTGAGTAGAGATTTCCGTTTGAAATTCGTTTTTGAAGTCAGTAATAACGACCGATGTGTAAAATTGATCGATTGCCACACAAACGATTAATGGGAGCTGTTGGCTGTTTGGAATGAATTGAGCAGCCCGCCTTCCGCCTGTTGAAGGAGCAAGCCCATCTTGTTGAATCAAATCCGATTGAAGAAGTTTATGGATAGAATTCGTTATGTTGGGCACACTCTTCCCAATAGAGGAGCTAAGCTCTGCAATCGATTGCGGACTTGAAAAGTATAAACTTTTTAATATCGACAATTTTAGGTTATCCACGGCTAATACGTTTTATTAAACTTATTGTAAAGTTATGTTAAAAATTTCTTAACATACAAATTCTTTTTAAAATTTTTAATAAGTACTGTTCTACTATTTAAAACCTACTCAAAGTTTAAGATTATATATGCGTGTTTATGCGTTTTTATAGTAATTCAAACTAAATGTTGCATTATTTGAGCTTTGAATGCCCAATAATAATTGTACCTTAGTTAGAATTATTAAATTATGAAGCAACGTTATTACTCTTTGGATGTGTTCAGAGGTGCTACAGTGGCGCTAATGATCATGGTGAATAATCCAGGTACTTGGTCATCGATGTTTGCCCCGCTAAAACATGCACCTTGGCATGGTTGTACGCCAACCGATCTGGTGTTCCCATTTTTTCTGTTTGCTGTAGGAAATGCGATGTCATTTGTGATTCCGCGCCTTCAAGAGGCAGGGGATGGGGTATTCTGGAAAAAAGTCATTAAGCGAACGGTTTTGATTTTCCTGATCGGTTTAGGGCTCAATTGGTTTCCTTTTGTACAATGGGTGGATGGAACGCTGCAATTCCGAGAGTGGGTAAGCAGTGTGGATCCCGATAAAGGGGTTCGGATTTTAGGGGTTTTACAGCGTATTGCTATTGCCTACTTTTTTGCTTCGGTATTGGCCTATTATTTTAAACCTCGGACCCTAATTTATATTTCAGCCGTTATCCTTTTGGGATATTGGGGCCTGAGCGCATTTTTAGGAACGGGGGATCCCTATTCGTTGGAAGGCTGGTTTGGAACAGCGATCGATAAACAGATTCTGGGGGTAGCCCATATGTATAAAGGTGAGGGGGTTCCCTTTGATCCGGAAGGTTTCGTGAGTGCCATGCCTGCGGTAATCCAAGTGGTATTCGGTTATCTGGCGGGGGTATTTATCAAAAAACAGGGACAGGTGGATTGGCTTTGGACACGGGTTCCACAGAGTCAGGAACCACATTTCAAATTGTTGTCTGGGATGTTTGTGACCGGGTTTATTCTATTGGTATTGGCTTGGACCTGGTCTTTAGGATTTCCCATCAACAAAAAAATATGGACCAGTTCCTATGTGTTATACACAACAGGATTGGGCGTGATGACGATCGGATCGATGATCTGGTATATCGAGGTACAGGGAGTCAAGAATAAGCTTACCCAGTTTTTCGATGTGTTCGGAAAAAACCCGTTGTTCATTTTTGTGTTGAGTGGGTTATTACCAAAAACATTGGCTTTGATCCGAATTCCAAACGGATTTGCGGAGGATGGAAAAGCCTTGTTCACCACACCTTTGGCCTGGTTCTATAAAAATGTTTGTGCGCAGATTCCTGGTCCTACAGAGATAGGTTCTTTTGTGTATTCCCTGTGTTTTCTGGCCTTTATGTGGGCCATCTGTTACTGGTTGGACCAAAAGAAAATCTATATCAAGGTATAAAGGATAGGGTAATTCCCTGTAAATGAATAATAATTTTAAAAAGTTGCTGATAAACATTATCTTTGCAGCCAATTAATAAATTTTTTAACGCTTTAATATTATTCAAGAATGTATTTAAGTAAAGAGTACAAAGCTGATATCTTCGCAGAATTTGCAGGTGCAGCAGAAAACACTGGTTCTGCAGAAGGACAAGTAGCTTTATTCACTAAAAGAATCGCTCACTTAACTGAGCATTTGAAAAAAAACAGAAAAGATTTTAACACACAACGTTCTCTACAAATGTTAGTAGGTAAACGTCGTTCTTTATTAGCTTATCTGTACAAAAAAGATATCAACAGATATCGTGCGATCATCAAAGGCTTAGGCTTGCGTGATATCATCAAATAAGCTTTTAGTAAAAAAACAGAGGAGCCCCGAATTTCGGGGCTCTTTCTTTTTGTGATATGGTTTATTTCCAGAATGGATTCTGTTCCAGGTTTTCGTTCAGTTCCAATTCTTGGGTAGGCAATGGATAAAAGTAATCCTTCGTTTCATCAAATACCTTTTTGATATGAGGATTGACGATGACATTTCCACTGGTTCCATTTTCCAATAAAATTTCGGATCCTAATTTCAATAATTGAATGCCAGAGGCTGTCGGTTTTGTGCCTTCATAGATCCAGACATCTTCTTTCCCATCACCATCAAGATCAAATTTTCCAATACTTGGGAAATACATTCCCTTGAATTGACGGGTAACTAATTGTCCTGCTTTCCAGCGTAAAATATCATCCCAACGGTAAGTTTCCATCACCAGTTCAATCCGACGTTCCCTGCGAATTTCAAGAATGACGCCTTTGTTGTTCCCTGATACCAGCGGATAGTCTGTTGCTAGAATCTTATCTGGATTGCTGTTCGCTGCATCTTTATTCAAACCAGGCATTTGGATTCTTGCCCGGATTTTATTGATGGAGAGGTCAAGATCTGCTTGCGTCAAGAGCCCAAGCTCCGCACGGGCTTCAGCATAGTTTAACAGTACTTCCGCATAACGAATAACAGGCATATCATTTTCCGACCGATTATAATTATCATACATCGGATCACCAACAAATTTGGTCAATTGATAGCCGGTTACTGAATTTCCGAAGTTTGGCGCTAATTGAGCAACCCCACCGATCCGTTTATATCCTGGGTATCGGATCGTTTGGGATAATCGAGGATCTCTATCCTTCATTTCTTCCAGAAAGGTCAATTTATCGTAGTTCGGTTTGTCCGTAAAACGGGATCCATCTTTCATGAGGTAAGAATTCACCAATGATTTTTCTAGTCCCGGCTTACCATAAGATGCGGTAATGGTATAATAATTGACATTATGCCAGATCTGTAAAGCATCCGAGAATTTTCTGGTCAGGATCACCTCTTGGTCAATACTGTTTACAGAACGGAACAATGCCGCATAGGAATCAATTCCTGCACCCACATAGATATCATATTGTTTTTGGTCGATCAATTTTTTGGATGCATCTGCCGCCGCTTCCAAAAGTTTGTCGGCACCTTGAAGATCTAATTCCGTATGATATTTTCTAAATGTCCCTTCAAATAGAGCAACCCTAGATTTTAAAGCCAAGGCTGTCCATTGGGTGATTCTGATATCCGATTTTTTGTCTGCCTTGATTTTCTCAATGGCATAATCCAGATCGGCCAAAATGGAATCCACGATCAAAGTACGGGGGTCTCTTTTTTTCATCAATCCTTCTTCATCGGATTCCGAAAGAGTTTTGCCGTACCATGGCACATCGCCGAACCTTTTTAGCTTTTCGAAATAAAAATAGGCTCTGAAAAATCTAGCTACACCAGCATAAGGGGCAGCTTCAGCTTCGCTGAGATTATTGAAGCAGTTTTCCAGGAAGAAGTTGATGTTCCTGAGTTCACCCCAGCTCCATCCTCCACCAGTTGTTGGGACAATTCTTTTTCCGGAGATATTATCTTCCAACGTTGTTTTCACAATATTGTCTACACCTTCATTATAGATGCCCTCGGCTGATGGTAAATAGTTGTAGAAAGAATTGGTATAAAGTTCCAGGTCTTTTTTTGTTTTAAAAGAGGCATCGGGAGATACGCTAGCCTCGGGAGTTCTATCTAAGAAATCCTTGGAACAGCTGCTAAGACCAAAAGCTGTGATTATGACGAAATAAATTAATTTTTTCATGATTTAGAATGTAAGGTCAAGACCGAATGAGAAAGTTTTGGAATAAGGATAAGCTCTACCGTTGGTTTCTTGGGCAGCCTGTTCAGGGTCGATGTATTTGGAGCGTAGTTTTGTTGCAGTCCATAAATTTTCACCAGAAAGGAATATTCTCGCCCTACTTAACTTCATTTTCTGGGCAATGGAGATTGGAAGAGCATAACCTAGGGTCAGATTCTTCAAGCGTATGTAAGCTAGGTCCTGAAGATATCTATCCGTTCTTACGTTCAATGAACCTCGGTTGTTTAAGGCGATGTATCCTCTTAACAATGGGAAATAAGCATTAGGATTTTCTGGTGTCCAAACATCATCATTAAAATCTTTCGGGATAAACGAATAGTATGGACGTGAATATGGTCCCCAGAATTTGTCGGAATTATTCCCAGGCCACCAATTCTGTTTGCCAATACCTTGGAAGAATAGGGAAATATCAAAACCTTGATAATTAGCTCCCATATTGATCCCAAAATTGTACCTCGCACGGGAATTACCGATGATAACCTGATCTCCAGGTTCAAATACGGAGTTTTTTCCATTATTTACAATTCCGTCTGGCGTTCCGTCTGGTCCAGAAATGTCCACAAATTTTAAGTCTCCCGCTTGCAGTTTTGACCAGTTTCCTGGTGCAGATAGACGTTGGTTATCGACATAGTCCTGGTTGATGGTCCAACCATTGGCTTCTTCGTTGGATTGGAAAAATCCATCCGTTTTATAGCCCCAGATTTCACCTAATGTTTGACCCACGTAATAATTGTTGAGCAGCTTTTTCTCGTTATCAAAACGGGTGATCTTTGCTTTAGAATCAGACAGTCCAATCCCAAAATTGTATCCAAATGGTTTTTCATTGATCAAGAACTGATCTCTCCAGGTCATGGATAATTCCCATCCTGTATTTCTCAAATCGCCGGCATTGGTCCTTGGTGAAGAGGCTCCATAAACAGCAGGCAAGGTTTTTCCAGGGATCAACATATCCAATGTTTCACGGATAAAATAATCAAATGATACGGCGAGCTTATTTTGGAAGAATTCCAGATCAGTACCAAAGTTTAATGTATTTGTTCTTTCCCAGGTAAGATCTGCAGAAATTGGGGTAGGGATGCTTAGGTATTGCGACCGGGCACCATTGATGATATAGGTATTTGTTCCAGCATTTAATAATGGAATGTATCCATAAACACCAGCTTCCTGCGCATTACCCAGAGCTCCATAAGACACCCTGAACTTTGCTTCGTTCAATACTGGTTTTAGACTTTGCATAAAGTTTTCCTCCGAAATACGCCATCCAGCTGAAAAGGAAGGGAAAAACCCATAACGTTGTCCGGTAGGGAATTTAGATGTTCCATCGTAACGACCATTTACCTCTAATAGGTATCTCCCTTTATAATCGTAATTGATACGTCCAAAGAAACCCATTAATGCCCAAGTATTGGCTCCACCATTCAAAATTGGAATACCAGTTCCCAAATTGAAGTCATTCAGATCTTCGGATAATAAGTTGGTCTGGGTTCCGCCCATGTTCTTATAGACGTTCAGTTCTTGGTTAAAACCAAGGGTAGCTCCAAAATTATGGTCTCCGAAGTTTTTGATATAATTGGCAAATAAGTTCATGGAATGCTTGCGGGTCAACGCGATGGATTCCACTAATTGATCATTTCCTAAATAATTGATCACTCCTGGAAAAATGGACCATGGTGCTTGCGTGCGTCTGTTAAAGCGGGAAATAGGATTATACGTGAAAGTATAATTACCTGTTACCGTAAGTTCAGGTAATGGTTGGAATACGGCTTCAAATAAGTTTACAAATTCGTAATCCTTTTCTCCGCCTTTGGATTTTCCATATAATAGATCGGCCATAATACCATCACCGATGTTGTAGTTGTTCAGCTCAGTTCTGTAGGTGGCCGTTCCATCGGGGTTCACTGGGACATAGGATGGAAGCGCATGGACAGTAGTAGAAATAAAGTTATTATTGGCATCTACGCTGGAGTTCCATCCCGGATAGGTATAGCTTTGGTAATTCAATTGGGAATTGTTGCTGACACGTAGCCAGGAAGTAACTCGCCCATTGATCCTTGAACGTAGGTTAAAAGAATCGAATTTATCTTGGGTCACTTTCATCAAACCGCCTTTTTCATACATACGTCCAGAAAGGTAATAATCGATCTTATCTGAACCGCCCGAGAAGGTCAGCGCATGTTCCATAGAATTCATGTTCTTGCGATAGAAAGTATTCCACCAGTCGGTATTGGCATAATAAACATATTGGTCCTTACCATTTCTGTTTTGAATAACAACTGCAGGTAATGAAGGATCCTCTTTACGTTTTAATAGTTCGGCATAATCCTCATCGGTATAGCCGGTATAGCGGTTTCCTGTTGCTCTAACAAATGCCTCATCATTCAGAATGGCTGCATCATAGCCACTCGTCATAAAGTCTGTGCTTACCGTTAAGTTGGAAGTTGCAAAATTATTGTTGTAACTAATGTTCATTTTACCAGCTTGGCCCCGTTTGGTGGTCACTAACATAACACCAAAGGCGCCTCTAGCACCATATACAGCAGCAGCCGAAGCATCTTTCAATACGGAAATGGATTCAATATCTCTCGGATTGATGTTGTTGATGTTTCCCGGTACACCATCAATTAACACCAATGGGGCCGCATTCGCGGAGTTGATGGATGCGAAACCACGGATATTTATGGAACCTTCACCACCCGGGCGTCCATTCGAGAAATTGATGTTTAAGTTCGGAACTGCACCCTGTAATGCTTGCGTAGCATTGGATACGGAACGATCCTCTAAAATTTTGGAGTCGATTTGTGCCACAGCTCCAGTAAGATTTACTTTTTTCTGTTTACCATAACCCACGACAACCACTTCGTCCAATGACTCGTTGCTAGATTCTAGTACAATTCGGGAATACTCTTCTTGAATATTGAGGGTTTGAGGAGTATAACCCACCATAGAAAAACGTAATTGATTTCCTGTGGAGCCAGCGATCTCGAATTCGCCATTTTCATTTGTCTGGGTAGAAGCGGACGAGCTCAAATTGCGGACAGAAACTCCGGTGATAGGCTCACCTGTGGCATTTGTGATTTTACCGCGTAGAAGGTTTTGGCCTTGAATGATTTCCAAATGGTCAATAAAGGCAGGTTTTCGACCTGCTTGTACCGATGACCATGTACAGAAAGACATTCCTAAAAGGATAGGCAGAATAGCATAACTCTTTTTCATGTAGGTAGTTTTAGGATGTTTTTAAAGTTGCAAAGAAATGGTTAGAATGTTTTGATACCATTAAGGATATGTTACCAAATGGTAAAAGGTTTTAGGTAATTGTTGCTACCTAGGTGTAAGGGGTTTAAGGTTTAAGAAATATGTTTAGTTAGTATAAATTTAATATGAATTCTTTCTGCTTGTAACAAAAAATTAATATTTAACATTTCTACGGCATTTTCTATTGTTGTGATAAGGATTAATCTTATGTATCATTTATTGATGCGATAGAAATAAAAATTATTTACCTTTGTGCGATTAAAAATGTCAAATTAAATAGATGCATGTAAATTGACGCAAGTGCATCAAAACGAACGAACAATGAGTTATAACGAAAAGAAAGTAACAATTGAAATGGGTGGCGGGTTAGCTCCCATTGAATTGTCGACTGGGAAATTGGCTAAACAGGCTGATGGATCAGTAGTTTTAAAGCAAGGAGCAACGATGTTGCTAGCGACCGTGGTTTCTGCAAAGGAGCCAAAAGCGGGAACAGATTTCCTTCCTTTATCGGTAGATTACCAAGAGAAATATGCAGCCACAGGACGTATTCCAGGTGGTTTTTTACGTCGTGAAGCAAGACTTTCAGATTATGAGGTTTTGATTTCAAGATTGATCGATAGGGCTTTACGTCCATTATTCCCTGATACCTACCACGCAGATACACAAGTAATGGTTTCTTTGATCTCTGCAGATAAAGAGATCATGCCTGATGCTTTGGCAGGTTTAGCAGCTTCTGCAGCAATCGCTGTTTCTGATATTCCTTTCAATGGCCCAATCTCTGAAGTGCGTGTAGCTAAGGTAGATGGTCAATTAGTGATCAACCCTACGGTATCGGCTTTGGAAAAAGCAACATTGGAATTTATCGTAGCAGGTTCTGCACAGGATATCGTGATGGTAGAAGGTGAAGCCAATGAGATTTCTGAAGCTGAAATGGTAGAAGCAATTGCTTTTGCACATGATGCCATCAAAAAACAAGTGGCGGCACAGGTTGAATTGGCCAATTTGGTTGGATCCCACGATAAGAGAGGTTTCGATCATGAACCTTCCAACCCAGCATTGCGTGAAGCAATCTACGATGCTACTTATAGCCAAGTTTATGAAGTTGCCAAATCAGGTTCTTCGAAACATGACCGTACAGAGAAGTTCGCAGCTATCGGAGCGGCATTCTTCGAAACAATGGGTGAGGAGATCGATGATGATACGAAATTCTTATTAAAGAAATATTACCACGATGTACAGTACGATGCGGTTCGTAATCTTTTATTGGACGAAGGTATCCGTTTGGATGGCCGTGATGTTCGTAAGGTACGTCCGATCTGGACTGAAGTGGATTACTTACCGGCAGCACACGGTTCTGCGGTATTTACACGTGGTGAAACTCAGTCTTTGACATCTGTAACTTTAGGTGCTAAAGACGATGAGCAGATGATCGATGGTGCATTCTTCCATGGATACAATAAGTTTATCCTTCACTACAACTTCCCTGGTTTCTCTACTGGTGAGGTAAGACCTAACAGAGGTCCTGGTCGTCGTGAGGTAGGTCATGGTAACCTGGCCATGCGTTCATTGAAAAAAGTGCTTCCTACGGAAGATAATCCATATACCATCCGTGTTGTTTCTGATATCCTGGAATCCAATGGTTCTTCATCAATGGCAACAGTATGTGCCGGAACATTGGCGTTGATGGATGCCGGTGTAAAAATCAAAGCGCCAGTATCTGGTATCGCGATGGGATTGATCTCTGATGAGAAAACAGGTAAATACGCTATTTTATCCGACATCTTAGGTGATGAGGATCACTTAGGAGATATGGACTTCAAAGTAACCGGTACAGCAAATGGTATCGTAGGTTGTCAAATGGACTTAAAGATCAATGGTCTGAAATGGGAAGTATTGACACAAGCTTTGGATCAAGCAAAAGAAGCTCGTTTACACATCCTTGGTGAAATGGCGAAAACCATCACGGAGCCACGTGAAGATTACAAACCACATGCTCCACGCATCATCCAAATCCTTATCGATAAAGAATTTATCGGTGCGGTTATTGGCCCAGGTGGTAAGATCATCCAAGAAATGCAACGTGAAACTGGTGCAACCATCTCCATTGAAGAAGTGGATAATAAAGGTGTTGTTCAGATCTTCGCTGACAATAAAGAATCTATCGATGCTGCCTTGGCAAGAATCAAAGCGATCACTGCAAAACCAGAAATTGGTGAAGTATATGAAGGTAAGGTCAAAACCATTATGCCTTTCGGAGCTTTCGTAGAGATCATGCCAGGTAAAGACGGTTTATTACATATCTCTGAAATCGATTGGAAACGTCTTGAAACCATGGACGGTGTGTTCAAAGAAGGTGATATGGTAACTGTTAAGTTATTGGATATCGACAAACAAGGTAAATTGAAGCTTTCTAGAAAAGCGTTATTACCAAGACCTCCAAGGGAAGACAAACCTGCAAAGGATCAACCAAAAGAGGACTAATAAACGAATACCTATAGATGAAGGGAGCAACATGTTGCTCCCTTTGTTTTTTACGTAAAAAAGTTTTCCCTCATTAAAAGCCAATATTCACTCATTCAAGAACCCCCTTCCCTCATCGATGGATTTTTGTGCGGCAAAATCAAATAATTTCGACATCATAAACAATAAGTAAACGAAAAACATTATGAAAACGAATTTATTGATGATGCTCTTGGCCGTCATTATTGGCATAGGCGCATGTAAAAAAGGGGATACTGGACCGATGGGTCCCCAAGGTGAAAAGGGAGATCAGGGGATACAAGGGGTAACGGGGGTAAAGGGAGCTGATGGTTCCATGATATTTAGTGGAGCAGATGTTCCAACTGCAGCCATTGGTAAAAATGGCGATTTCTATTTCAGGACGGCAACTGGGGTGTTATATGGCCCTAAAACGGCAGCAGGCTGGGGAAATGGTACCAATCTGAAAGGTGCTAATGGTACGAATGGTACCAACGGTACAAATGGAACAAACGGTTCGAACGGAAAAGATGGGTCACAATTTTTATCAGGTACGGTCATTCCCGATGCGGGTTTAGGGAAAGTAGGCGATTTCTATTTCAATACTGCCCAGATGGTGCTTTATGGTCCAAAGACAGCTACAGGATGGGGTGTAGGCGCTAATTTAAAAGCAGATGCAAGAGTGATGTATTCTGGCTGGAAAACTAGTGTAAGGATGAAGGATTCTATCATGGATGGAACAGTCGCTCGGATTGCACACATTTATGCCCCCCAATTAACGGAAACCGTGATGGCATCTGCAGTTGTATTGATGTATTTGGATTATGGTGGTGGTCCATTTCCGTTGCCCTATACAAGTAGGGCAGGAGGTAGGATGTCTACCATCACCTTTAAATTGAAGAAAAATGAAATTGTGGTTTATCGGTATGTATATGATGGCGGGGCATTGTTGATGCTGGGCTCACAGATTCAATTTCGCTATGTCATTATCCCAGGTAATATGTATATAGGTTTGAAGGAAAGAAATATAGATTTTGGAAATCCAGCTGCCGTGCAGCAAGCTTTGGAAACAATGGACAGGTAAGAAGTGGTTTTTGAAAGATTGCTTCGTCGTGCCTCCTCGCAATGACGTTCCGATATAGGTCTAACTACTAACTACTAACTACTAACTACTGTTATAAAAAAGAGAGGGTGTCAAAATGACACCCTCTCTTTTTTATAACATCATTACATCAGGTATTTCTGCTACCTTTTTGTAATAATCGATAACCTCATCTGCATTGTTCACATAGTTCTCGATCGAGATGGAAGTGTATTTCCCGCCTGAAGAGCTTTTTTCGGAAAACTTAGCGCTGGCATGCGTAAAAATCGCTTTCACCTGCTCCGCTTTGTCTGAATCTGTTTTCACGATAAATTTAAAGGTGTAGATCGTAGGAAATTTCTCTACATCAATCAATTTCTCTTTAAAGTTTTTGTAAAAATCCTGTGGATTATTATCCTGTATATCTTTAATGTTGATGTTGTTGTTAAAATCTGTCATTTTTCAATTTCTCCTTTCCCTTAATTAACAAATTGCATACCCAATGGTTTGGTATGACAAAAGGTTAGTTTTCCATTGAAGTAGGCCAGGATTTCCTTTTTGTTCCGAATTTGAAGTTCGGTTTTTCCGACATCTGGAATTCCAATGTGCCTCCCTTGAGCATTTCCGAATGAGTGATAAACAACTTATCGTATTTCTTGCCGTTCAATTGGATGGAATGGATATACCTGTTCCTGGAAGAATTATCCTTTGCGATAATGTGGAATGTTTTTCCATTTGGCATTTGTATGCTCGCCTTATCCAATACCGGGCTTCCGAATACATATTCTCCATTGACTGGTGAAGCGGGATATAAGCCCATCATGGACCATACAGCCCAGGCACTCATTTGTCCGGCATCTTCATTACCGGCATAGCCATCTGGACGGTCATGGTACATGGAGTCTAAGATCGTGCGGACTTTTTCCTGGGTTTTCCAGGGTTTTCCAATGTAACTATACATATAAGCGATATGATGACTAGGTTCATTTCCATGAGCGTATTGGCCAATAAATCCTGAAGCATCCGGAGATTGGTTTTCCCCAGTCATAATGGATGGCGCTTTGAAAAGGGTGTCTAACATCAGCTCCAATCCATTCTTTTTAGGGAATAATTTTGCTAAACCTCTCACATCGTGAGGTACAAAAAATGAATGTTGCCAAGCATTGCCTTCAATATATTGACTTTTGTCGAAATCGTGTTCCGAATAGAATGGATCAAAAGGTTCAAAGAATTGGCCGTTTTTCAGTTTAGCGCGCATGAAACCCGTTTGTGGGTCAAAATGGTTTATATAATTCTTTGCACGCTTGCTGAAGGTTTTAAAGTCCTCTTGTTTGCCCAGTTTTTTGGCGACCAAGGAAATACAATAATCGTCAAAAGCATATTCCAATGTTTTGGTTACTGAACCTCCGTTCACATCCTGTGGGACATAGCCATATTCGATATAGGCCGGAACTTCACGGATCTTTTGATAGGCACTCGCCAACATAGCCTGATAAGCTTTTTCCTGATCGAGCCCCGGCCAATCTTTGAGGATGGCATCGGCAATAACAGGGATGGAATGGTAGCCGGTCATGGTATTGGTCTCAAAAGTACTCAAGTCCCAAACGGGTAAAAGGCCATTCTCTTCGTAAAAGGCCATCATACTCTGGAGGATATCTGTATATCTTTCCGCTTGCGTAATGGTAAATAAAGGTTTTAACGCTCGGAAAGTATCCCAAAGGGAAAATAGGGTATATCGTTGTCCAGCATTAGGCATTTTATGGGATTCTCCTTTATAATTTTTATAGGCACCATCCGCATCCGAATATAAGGTAGGAGATAGAGCGGTATGGTATAGGGCCGTGTAAAAGATGGTTTTTAGTTTTTCGTCGGCCGATTCTACTTGGATTTTGGACAATTCTTTTTCCCACTTGTTTTGGGCTGAAGTCTTAGCGGCAATGAAATCCCAATCGGGTATTTCGTTCAATGCAGCCAATGCTTTTTCTTCGTTGCTCGTGGAAAGTGCAACTTTTAAGGCAACCTGGTTTTGGTTAGGAAAGGTAAATTGTGCATTTACTGCTTTTACGGGGCCAGAAGTGCTTGTGTTGGTTTGCGAGACGCTGGAAGAGCTGGTTTTTTCCCCATTTAATAAGTAGGTGGAGAAAGGCCTTTCAAATCGGATGGCGAAATAGATATGTTGTTTATTCGCCCAACCATAGGAATATCTTTTTCCAATAATGGTATGCTTATCAATGATCTTTATTTCGGTATCCATCGGTCTATCCCAATTAAAGGCATGGGCAAGATCCAAACGGATGGTTGGCCTGCTGCCGGCAGGAAATTGGTATTGATGAAAACCTACTCGTTCTGAGGCCGTCAATTGAGCAAGGATGCCATTCTCTAGTTTTACTTGGTAAAATCCGGGGCTTGCCATTTCATCCTGATGGGAGAATCTGACCCGGGTATCCAATCTGTTCTGCTCCACTGGGTTCGCTAGGGGCATAATAGCGATATCCAACCAATCACCAATACCTGTTCCGCTGAGGTGCATATGGCTGAAGCCCGCGATGGAATCGGCAGAAATATGGTAACCGCTCACCCAGTCCCAGCCGCTCTTACCATTATCTGGTGATAACTGAACCAAGGAGAATGGAACGGTCGCTCCAGGATAGGTATGGCCATGGCCGCCGGTACCTATGAAAGGATCCACGTATTTGCTGAGCTCTTGAGCCTTTAGACCCAACGTGCCCATTAAAAGGCCAGTTAACAGTGGTAAAAATCGTTTAGAATATATGATCATAATGCAGTTTATTTCGATTTACAGCTTTTCAAATATAAGCTTTTAAATCAATTTAAACCCTTTTAGCAAATTATTTAGCGATTAATTTAGCATTTATTTGCTAAAATTTAGCTGATTTTATATATTTGGTTTGTATAACATCAACAATAACCTACAAACATGAAGAAGCGTATTTTGATCTCAGACATAGCCAAAAGCTTGGGCGTATCCGTTACGACCGTATCCTTTATCCTGAATGGGAAAGCGAAGGAAAAGCGGATCAGTGAAGGATTGACCAAGCGTGTATTGGATTATGTGAAAAAGGTCGGGTATAAACCAAATCAATTAGCACAGAGTCTGCGGACTGGCCAATCCAAGATTTTAGGATTGATCGTAGAAGATATTTCCAATCCATTTTTCTCCAATGTAGCTAAGTATATCGAAAGGATAGCGTATGATAACGGCTACCACATCATTTATTGCAGTATGGACAATGATGTAACAAAGGCTAAAGAACTTATACAGCTATTTTACGATCGTCAAGTAGATGGTTATATCATTACGCCGCCTGAGGGTTTGGAAGAAACAGTGGCTAATCTGATAAAAAATAACGTCCCAGTTGTTTTATTTGACCGTTACATCCCAAATTTGGAAACAAATTATGTGGTATTGGATAATTTCAATGGAGCTTTTACGGCCACCAAGCACCTGTTGGAAAATCCTTCCAACAAGCGGGTCGGTTTTGTTTCCCTTTTTTCGAACCAGACCCAGATGCGAGACCGTTTGGAAGGTTATATGAAAGCCATTGACGATTTCCAACAGCAGGCCTACATCAAAAAGATCAAGATTGATGAAGACGAGGCATCGTCCATCGAACAATTGCACGAATTTATCGCATCCAATAAACTGGATGCTGTATTATTTGCCACGAATTATCTGGCAATCCATGGGTTGAAGGCCATCAAGGAATATAAAATGAAATTACCCCATATGGTCGCCTATGATGACCACACTCTTTTCAGCTTATATGAGCCGGGAATTTCGGTGGTCACCCAAGATACTGCAACCATTGCCAATGAACTTATCCATACACTCTTGAATGAAATTAAAGGAAAGAACAAGGAATTGCAGAAAATTACCATTCCAAGTGAACTGTTGGTTCGCGGATCTTCCGTTATTTCTGAGGAGGCGCTGGAACAAACTTCATAGAAATAGAATTCACACAATGTCTCGTGTTTTTGGAGGTGAATCCTTCTCCTTCAAAAACATGGCCTAGGTGGGCATCACATTTCGCACATAAAATCTCCACTCTTCTTCCGTCTGCATCGACCTCCCTGCGCACAGCACCCTTGATTTCATCATCAAAACTTGGCCATCCACAATGGGATTCAAACTTATCATCTGATTTGTACAAAGGGGCATCGCAGCGTTTGCACACATAGGTACCTTTCGCTTTATTGTCCAATAGTTTTCCTGTAAAAGGTCTCTCGGTACCTTTTTGAAGGATGACGTACTCTTCTTCAGGGGTTAGTTTGTTGTATTTTGTTGTGTCGTTCATAGCGATTTTGGTTTTGGGCTGTTGCGACTGCGCACAACCGGTAAAAACAAATAAAAATAAAATGCAAATTATTATTCTCATAGTACCACTAAGTTAGGGAATAATTGGGAGTAAAAAATCAGATTAGTGTTAATTATTGGCATGTAGGACAACAAATGCAAAGCTATTTAGAATGATTATAAATTGATAAATTAAGTCATCAAATTGTCAGTGATTGCTTAATAAGTTATACTTTTGTGCATTGTTTTGTACGGTATTGTGTACCTATAGTAGAGAGTCAACAATTAATTATTACACATAAAATAGTATAAAGTGCTAAATATGAGAAATATCTCATCCGTTTTAGGAAGACTTGCGAAGTCAATATCAGTAAGTTTGGTATTGTTATTTGCCGTTACTACTGCTGCGCAAGCGCAGGATGCTGCGAATGGTGCTGCGCTATTCAAAGCGAATGCATGTCAGTCATGTCACACGTTAGGAAGGAATGGCGTTGGACCTGACTTGTTAGGGTTGTCAGAACGTCGTGAAATGGGTTGGATTGTGAAATGGATTCACAACCCACAAGGTATGATCGATGCTGGAGACCCAATTGCATTGGAGTTGAAAGGGAAGTACCCAACAGTGATGACTCCATTTGCGAGTTTATCTGAATCAGATATCGCTGACATGGTAGCTTATTTGGACGCAGAGAAGGTTAAAGCTGAAGAGAAGAAAAATTCTCCTGCTGCTGCCGGTGCTGCTGCAAGTTCGGATGCAAACACCATGATGATCATCGGATTGGTTGCCTTATTTGTGGTTGCCATTGCCGTTATCTTCGCGTTGAACAGAGTGACCAAAACTTTGGAGCGTGTTATTGCCAACAACCAAGCAGCTATTGCTGAGGCACAGGCAAGACATGAAGAGGCAGGCGAAAGCAATACAGCTAAATTTGCTCAAGCATTCCTTAAGAATAAGAAATTGGTATTCTTCGTGGTATTGATGGTGGTAGGTCTTTTAGGAGCTGCAGGATGGAACACGATGTGGAACGTAGGTGTTCACCAAGGTTACAAACCTGTTCAGCCTATTAAATTCTCGCACCAGATCCACGCTGGGGTAAACCAAATCGAATGTCAATATTGTCACGGTGGTGCATTCAAATCTAAAAATGCATCTATTCCATCTGCGAATGTTTGTATGAACTGTCACAATACGGTAACAGCATCTGACCATTACGATGGACAAACATCACCTGAGATTGCGAAACTATACCGCGCGGTAGACTGGGATCAAGAAACCAGAACTTACGGTACCAATACTAGACCGATCGAATGGGTTAGAATTCACAACCTTCCTGATTTTGCGTATTTCAACCACTCCCAGCACGTTGTTGTAGCGGGTGTTGAGTGTCAAACATGTCACGGTCCTATTCAGGATATGGAAGAAGTTTACCAATACTCACCACTAACCATGAAATGGTGTGTTGACTGTCACAAAGAGACTGAGGTTAATAAGGATAATGCTTATTACGATCAATTGATCGAAGCTCACGAGAAATTGAAAAAAGGTGAGAAGATGACAGCAGCGATGATCGGTGGGTTAGAGTGTGGTAAATGTCACTATTAATGAATTAATTTAGAAATACAGAATCTTATATATAGCTTAAATGGAAAGCAATAAAAAATATTGGAAAGGCTTAGAAGAGTTAAATCAAACACCTGCATTTGTTGAAGGAAGCAAGGGAGAGTTTGCTGAGTCTATTCCTGTAGAAGATGTGTTAAACGAAGCTGGTTTAAGTACAAAGACTCCTCGTCGTGATTTCTTAAAGGCTTTAGGTTTCGGTTTGGGAGCTGTTACATTAGCAGCTTGTAACCGTACGCCAATTCATAAGGCTGTTCCTTATGTGATCAAACCAGAGGAAATCACTCCAGGTATTCCTAACTTCTACGCTTCATCCTTCAATGGTCAGAGTGTAATCGTTAGAACACGCGAAGGACGTCCTATCTCGTTAGAAGCTAACCCAAATGCTGTTGGATTAAATCAAGGTACAGATGCGAGCACTTCGGCTTCGGTACTTGATCTATACGACATGTCTAAATTACAGGCTCCACAGATTGGTGGCAAGGATGTAAGTTGGGCACAATTGGATAAAGCGGTTGTAGACGCATTGAATAAAGCACAGGCTGCCGGAAAACAGATCACGATTGTTTCGGATACAGTAAACAGTCCGTCGACTTTGGCTGCCATTGCTGCACTTGCTGCTAAATACCCTGCAACACAACATGTTCAGGTTGATGCAGTTTCTTACAGCGGTATCATCGAAGCAAACAGAGCTTCTTTCGGTAAAGCTGTTATCCCTTCTTACCATTTTGACAATGCACAAGTTGTTGTATCCGTTGCAGCAGATTTCTTGGGTTCTTGGTTAGCTGGTGAGGAGCATACTCAAGATTATATCAAAAACCGTGACCATAAATCATTGAAAGGTGGTAAAATGTCACGCCATATCCAATTTGAATCTGGTCTTTCGATGACTGGTTCGAATGCTGACGTTCGTGCAGCGATCAAACCTTCTGAAGAAGGAGCAGTATTGATCGGCTTGTACAATGCCATCACAGGTTCTTCCATCGCGGGAGGTACTACGAATGCGAAAGCAACCACTATCCTTAAATTAGCTGCTGCTGAATTAGTAAAAGCTAGAGGAGCTGCAGTTGTTGTTGCAGGATCAAACGATATCAATACGCAAGTATTGGTCAACGCGATCAACTCGGCATTAGGTGCTTACGGATCGATCATTGATTTGGATAATTATTCTAAACAATATCAAGGTTCGGATGCCGCATTCCAACAATTCTTGACAGCAGCAAAAGCTGGACAAGTAGGAGTGGCTTTCTTCTTAAACAGTAACCCAGTATATAACTACTTCAAAGCAGAAGATGCAAAAGCAGCAATTGCGAAAGTAGATTATACGGTATCCTTCGCTGATAGAGCTGATGAAACAGCATCAGAATTGAAAGCGATCGCTCCAAACTGTACTTTCTTAGAGGCTTGGGGTGATGCATCAGCAAAAGAAGGATTATTCACGATCATCCAACCAACGATCAACCCAGTTTTCAACACCCGCCAAGCAGAGCAATCTTTATTGACTTGGGCAGGTGTGAACAAATCCATTCATGATTTCGTAAAAGAAACTTGGGAAACCACTATCCTTGCAGGTACTGGAAAAGCTTGGAAAGATGTATTACAACAAGGTTTTGTTTACAAAGGATCAACTACAGGATCTGCTTATGCATCAAACGCTGATGTAAATGCGGCTGCTGCAGCGATCGTAAATGATAGCAAACGCGTTTCTGGCGGTGTAGAATTGAAATTATACGAATCTACTACCTTAAGAGATGGTCGTTATGCAAACAATGCTTATTTACAAGAATTGCCTGATCCAGTATCCAAAGTAACTTGGGACAACTATGCTGCCATCAACCCTGTTGATGCGGAGGAATTAGGAGTTAAAGAAACAGGAAAAGTTACTGTTGAAGCGAATGGCTACAAAGTAGATCTTCCTGTGATCTTGCAACCAGGTCAAGCAAGAGGTACTGTTTCAGTAGCTGTGGGTTACGGCCGTACGAAAGTAGGTAAAGCAGGTAATGAGGTAGGGGTGAATGCTTATCCATTTGCTAGTCTGGTTAATGGAACTATCCAATTGTCTGCAAAAGCGACAGTTTCCAAAGCATCAGGCATCTACGAATTAGCTCAAACACAAACACACCACACGATTGAAGGACGTAACATCGTTCGCGAAACTTCATTCGCTAAATACTTGAAAGATCCTAACTCAGAATCTGGTCGTTTCGCAGATACGCACCAAACTTATGACTTGTGGAACAAGTTTGAACAACCGGGTCACCGTTGGGTGATGGCGATTGACTTGAACGCTTGTACAGGATGTGGATCATGTATCGTGGCATGTAACGTAGAAAACAATATCCCAGTAGTAGGACGCGATGAGGTTCGCCGTCGTCGTGAAATGCACTGGTTGCGTATCGACCGTTACTATACCCTAGAAAATGGAGAAGCTTCTTTAACAAAAGAGAAAGAGATTGCAAAAGCTGACGGCATGGATTACGAAAGTGTAACCGTTGTTCACCAGCCGATGCTATGTCAACACTGTGAGCACGCACCTTGTGAGACGGTATGTCCGGTATTAGCTACTGTACACTCATCTGAAGGTCTTAACCACATGGCTTATAACCGTTGTTTCGGAACACGTTACTGTGCGAACAACTGTCCATACAAAGTACGTCGTTTCAACTGGTTCAACTACTGGAATGATTCTCGTTTTGATAACTATCTGAACAATGAATTCACGCAATTGGTATTGAATCCTGATGTAACTACACGTTCTCGTGGGGTTATGGAGAAATGTTCAATGTGTATCCAACGTATCCAAGCTGGTAAATTACAAGCGAAGATCGAAAACCGTAAAGTAAAAGACGGAGATATTAAGATGGCTTGTCAAGCAGCATGTTCTGCCAATGCTATCATCTTTGGAGATGCTAACGATCCGGAGTCAGAAGTTTCTAAAGCATTACGTAACGAACGTGTTTATTACGTATTGGAAGAAATCAACGTTCAACCAAATATTGGTTACATGACGAAGGTTAGAAACACATTTGAAGCTTAATTTTTTTCTAGACTGAAATTAAAAAACTATGTCATCGCATAACGAATCAATATTAAGAGAACCATTAATTACCGGCAAGGATATCACCTACGCACAAATCACAGATGATATCTTACTTCCGGTTGAGAATAAGCCCAACAAAGCTTGGTGGATCGGTTTTACGGTTGCCGCATTAGGAGCAATGTTATGGGTAGTGAGTGTTGGATACACGTTTTGGACAGGTATCGGCGCTTGGGGATTGAACAAAACAGTAGGCTGGGCCTGGGATATTACCGACTTCGTATGGTGGGTAGGTATTGGTCACGCCGGAACGTTGATCTCCGCAGTATTATTATTATTCCGTCAGAACTGGCGTAACTCTATCAACAGATCGGCTGAGGCGATGACAATCTTTGCCGTTATCTGTGCCGCAACTTACGTTGTTGCTCACATGGGTCGCCCTTGGTTAGCATACTGGATTTTCCCACTTCCTAACCAATTCGGATCACTTTGGGTGAACTTTAACTCTCCATTAGTATGGGATGCTTTTGCGATCTCCACTTATTTCACGGTATCCTTAGTATTCTGGTACTGTGGTTTATTACCGGATATTGCAACTGTTCGTGACCGTGCTACGGGTTTAAAACAAAGAATCTACTCTATCCTTTCTTTCGGATGGAACGGATCAGTGAAAACTTGGCAACGTTTTGAGATCGTATCCTTGATCTTAGCCGGTATTTCCACACCACTTGTACTTTCGGTACACACCATCGTATCCATGGACTTTGCAACTTCTGTAATTCCAGGATGGCACACCACGATCTTCCCTCCATACTTCGTTGCTGGAGCGATCTTCTCGGGTTTCGCCATGGTACAGACCTTATTATTGATCTTACGTAAAGTAATGAACTTCGAGAACTACATTACCATGTTCCACATCGAATCGATGAACAAGATCATCATGGTAACAGGTTCTATCGTAGGTATTGCTTACTTGACCGAGTTATTCATTGCATGGTACTCTGGTTCAGAATATGAGATGTATGCATTCGCAAACCGTGTTGCTGGTCCTTATGCATGGGCTTACTGGGCGATGATGACCTGTAACGTAATCTCTCCACAGTTATTCTGGTTCAAAAAGATCCGTACAAGTATTCCAATCTCTTGGGTATTGTCGATCATTGTGAACATCGGTATGTGGTTTGAGCGTTTTGTAATTATCGTTACTTCTTTGCACCGTGACTACTTACCATCATCATGGGCAATGTTCTACCCAACTTGGGTTGACGTGGGTATCTTTGTTGGATCCATCGGTCTATTCTTCACGTTATTCTTACTTTTCCTTCGTTTCCTTCCAGGTATTGCGATTGCAGAGGTTAAGTTGTTGTTGAAGAGTGCGAGTTTACAACAGAAAACCAAACTTGTTCAAGAAGGTGCATTCCCTGAGGATCAAGTGGAATACTTCAGAAACTCTTTGGATAAGTACGATACAGTAACTGAAGAGGACATTAAGGCATTAAGAAAAAAATAATTTAGCAATGAGCAATACAAAATATATACTAGGAAGTTTTGCGGATCCTGATGAAATGATGCACGGGATCGATAAGTTGCAAGCGAATAACATTAGCATTTACGATTGTTTCACACCAATGCCTATCCACGGTATTGAAGCTAAATTAGGTGTAAAGCCATCACGTTTACCAATTGCAGCATTTATCTTCGGTATCACCGGAACGATATTAGGATTTAGTTTATTATTCTATACAATGGCTTATGATTGGCCGATGAACATTGGTGGTAAACCATCGATGCCGTTGCCAAATTTTGTACCCGTAACGTTTGAGGTTACCATCTTGATCTGTGCGTTGGGTATGGTAGCTACTTTCTTTTTCCGTAACCATTTGTTTCCAGGACGCGCACCACGTGTAATGGACTTGAGAGCAACGGATGACCGTTTTATTATTGCAATTGATGCTAATGAGAATACTGACCATGGTTTGATCGATAACCTATTGAAAGAAGCTGGCGCAGTAGAAGTTAAATACAATGAAAGAAAATATGTTAGTTATGAATAAGAAGAATTTTCTTGGAACTGTATGTGTAGCTGTCGCTTTGTCAGCGGTCGTTTCTGCTTGCGGGGATGGAACAACGCGTAGTGCCGGATGGGAATTCTCGCCCAATATGTATGAACCGCTTGCTTTCAACCCGGATCAGCCAAACCCGAATTTTAAAGATAACAAGACAGCTCAATTACCACCAACAGGTTCAGATCCTATCGGATTTGTACGTTTTGAATATCCAAACACCACTGAAGGATATACACAAGCTGGTTTAGAAGTTAAAAGCCCTCTAGCGATGACAGATGTAAATCTGAAACAAGGAGAAGCTTTATTCTTAACTTATTGTGCAGTATGTCATGGGAAAGATGGGAATGGAGATGGTCAATTGACAAAAGATAGAAAAGTTAATGATTCTCGTGGAGAGCGTGAATTGGAGAAATTCCCTCCGCCACCATCATTCCACAGATCCGCTGGAGCTAAATCGACTAGAGGTACGGTTATGGCTGACCTTTCGGATGGTCAAATATTCCACACCATTACTTATGGATATAACGCGATGGGTTCACACGCATCTCAATTAACTCCAGATGAGCGTTGGAAAGTGGTAATGTACGTACATGAATTACAAAAAAAATAATCTAACATCGATAATATAAATGGGAACTCACAATCATCATCACGATTATAATTTCAGCGAGCAATTTCAATTCGCAGGGATCGCTAAGGTCCTGAGTTTGGTTGCTATCGTTGTAGGAATAGCCGCTATTGCATTTGGCTTACTATCCAGTGACCATATCATGGTTGAGCGTACATATGCCAATTTATTATTGATGGGTTATTACTTTACATGTGTTTGTGCAGCAGGAGCATTCTTTGTTGCATTACAGATGGTAACTCAATCAGGTTGGTCTGCAGGTTTACTACGTATCCCTCAGGCTATGGCAAGCGTACTTCCAATCGCCTCAATCATCTTATTGGTTATTGTTGGCTTAGGCTTAACAACGCATAACCTTTACCACCACTGGCATGCTGAAGGATTAACAGATCCTAACAGCCCGCACTATGATAAATTGGTAGCCGGTAAAGCCGCTTTCTTGAACGTTCCGGGATTCTTGATCCGTCAGATCCTGTTCATGGGTAGCTACGCGATCTTCGCCTTTATCTTAGCAAAATTGTCATACAATGAAGATTTAGAAGGTGGTCTTACATCTTATAAGAAAAGCTTTAAATTATCAGCTATTTTCTTAGTAATCTTTGGTTTCACAACACCTATTTGGTCTTTCGATACCATCATGTCCTTAGAGGCACACTGGTTCTCGACCATGTTCGGTTGGTACAACTTCGCAGCAATGTGGGTAAGTGGACTAGCTGTAATCATTGTGATCTTGGTATTATTGAAGAAAGCTGGTTATATGAACTGGGTTAATGAGAACCACCTACATGATTTAGGTAAATTATTGTTCGGTTTCTCTATTTTCTGGACTTACGTTTGGTTTGCACAGTTTATGTTGATTTGGTATTCTAACATTCCAGAGGAAACAGTTTATTTCTACAAACGTTGGGAACCTGAATACAAGCCTTGGTTTTGGATAAACATTATCATTAACTTTGTGGCGCCTGTATTATTATTGGTAGACCGTGACGCAAAACGTAGATTGAACATGATGTTGTTCGTAGCGATCTTGTTATTGTTAGGACATTGGTTAGATTATTACATCATGATTATGCCAGGTACTGTTGAAAACCACCGTGGATTCGGTATTGTGGAGATCGGTACTGCCATTGGTTTTGTAGGATTGTTTACTTTCTTAGTGATGTCTAAATTGAGCAAGCATGCTCTGGCACCTAAGCATCATCCGTTCTTGGATGAGAGTTTACATCATCAGATATAATAGCGAATTACTTGAAATTACGTTCAAACGTCTTATAAGAAATGAAGTTTAAAATTAATACAAGATTTAAGTCCTTGTTTGCTGGATTATTAGCAGTTAACCTCTTCTTTGCAGCACCTGCTTTAGCATCGGTTCAAGATACTACTGCAGCGGCAGCTCCAGTTGAGCAAACTGCCGTAGCAACGGACTCTGCGGTTGTAGCGACAGATTCAACAGCAACAGCAACTACGACTGATACCGTAGCGGCTGCTGCTCCTTCGAATTCCGTTACACCTACGGCAACCACTACACCAGAAGAAGTTAAAGTTATTGATCCTCAGGTTTACAAAAACTTGACTTACTATATCCTTTTCTTCTTGGTCATCTGTGCAGTTTTTGCTGTAATTGGTAAAGTACATTCTATCTACACCCTTACAAAACGCGTAAATGGTACTTACAATCCTTTAGCTAACAATACAATCCAAGCTGTTTTGTTCTTGGTTTTCTTGGTGGCTTTCTTAGGTTTTGTTTACTATGGTTATGCAGTATGGGGAGATTGGTCTTGGAGACCAGCGGTTACCGAGCATGGTAAAGACGTAGATACCATGTTCATCATCACAACTGTAATTATTACCGTTGTTTTGGTATTGGTTCACATCCTATTATTAGGTTTCGCATTCCTTTATAGAATGCGCGCTAAACGTAAAGCCTATTTCTATCCACATAACGATGCTATCGAGCGTTTATGGACGATTGTACCAGCAGTTGTATTGACTGTTTTGGTATTGTTCGGTTTCTTTACTTGGCGTAAGATCACCAACATTCCTGAAGAGCTTAAGAAATCAGCTTTACAGGTAGAGGTGTTAGGTGAGCAGTTCCAATGGACAATTCGTTACCCAGGAACGGATGGAGTAATCGGAAAACGTAATTTCAAAATGACAACTCCTTTGAACGGTTATGGTATCGATTTCAATGATAAATCTTCATGGGATGATATCAAAGGAGATGAGATCGTAATTCCGGTTAACAGACCAGTTCGTTTCCATATTCTTTCTAAAGACATTATTCACTCGTTCTATATTCCTGATTTCCGCGTACAGATCAATGCTGTACCTGGTATGACGAACTACTTCCAGTTTACTCCAACTGTAACTACGGAAGAGATGCGTGATAAGATGAATGATCCTCAATACAACTACGTGATGCTTTGTGCTAAGATATGTGGTGCTTCACACTACAATATGCAGAAGAACGTTCGCGTGGTAACCGAGGCTGAATATAGTGAATGGTTAAGCAAGCAGGCTAAATTCTTTACAGAAGATGTACAGAAAGAGTTTGCAGAACTTCATGGTGATGATACGAAGGAAACTCGTATTGCTGCTTCAATCAATTAATAGAATAGAGAATATAAAATAGCATATGTCAACTACAGTTATATCGCACGACGCAGCTCATCACGATGATCATGGTCACCATCATGAGACGTTCTTGACGAAGTATATCTTCAGTCAAGATCACAAGATGATTGCAAAGCAGTTTTTGATCACAGGTATTATTATGGCCGTTTTCGCCATGGTACTGTCGATTTTATTTCGTATCCAACTAGCATGGCCTGACAAAGAATTCCCTATTCTAGAAGTATTCTTAGGTAAATGGGCTGAAGGTGGACGTATTAAACCAGATTTCTTCCTATCGTTAGTAACGATCCATGGTACCATGATGGTATTCTTCGTATTAACAGCAGGTCTTTCTGGAACATTCAGTAACTTATTAATTCCTTACCAATTAGGTGCACGTGATATGGCATCTCCATTGATGAACATGTTATCATACTGGTTCTTCTTTGTAGCTTGTGTTATCATGGTTGCTTCTTTCTTTATCGAAAGTGGGCCTGCATCTGCCGGTTGGACCATCTATCCGCCACTCTCTGCCGTACCGACCGCCATTGCAGGTTCCGGTCTTGGTATGACCTTGTGGTTAGTGAGTATGACTTTGTTCATCGCTTCACAGGTATTAGGTGGTGTTAACTACATCAGTACTGTATTGAACATGCGTACTAAAGGTATGGAACTTTGGAAGATGCCTTTGACTATCTGGTCTTTCTTCTTAACGGCAATCGTAGGTTTATTATCCTTCCCAGTATTAGTTTCTGCGGTGGTATTATTATTCTTCGACCGTTCAGTTGGTACATCTTTCTATCTATCAGACTTAGTAGTAGGTGGTACGATCCTTCCTAATGAAGGTGGTTCTCCAATCTTATTCCAACACTTATTCTGGTTCTTAGGTCACCCTGAGGTATATATCGTTGTTATGCCTGCACTAGGTTTAACTTCTGAGGTAATCTCTACAAACGCTCGTAAACCGATCTTCGGTTACCATGCGATGGTTTACTCTTTAGTTGGTATTACGGTATTATCCTTTATCGTATGGGGTCACCACATGTTCGTTACAGGTATGAGTCCTTTCTTGGGAGGTGTCTTCATGATCACCACGTTGATCATTGCGGTTCCTTCTGCGGTAAAGGCTTTCAACTATATTGCAACTCTTTGGAGAGGTAATATCCGTTTCACTCCAGCGATGATGTTTGCTATTGGTATGGTATCATTCTTCGTATCTGGTGGTTTGACAGGATTGTATTTAGGTAACGCAACATTAGATATCAACTTACACGATACGTATTTCGTAGTTGCCCACTTCCACTTGGTAATGGGTTCTGCTTCGATCTTCGGTATGCTTTCTGGAGTTTACCACTGGTATCCGAAAATGTTCGGTAGAATGATGGATGAGCGTTTAGGTTATTTCCACTTCTGGTTAACATTTATCGGTGCTTACTTGGTATTCTTCCCAATGCACTTTATGGGTATCGATGGGGTACCTCGTCGTTACTACGCATTTACCGAATTCCCTTTCATGGAGAAATGGGTATCTGTAAACTTATTGGTTACATGGGCAGCGATCGTTTCTGCTGTAGGTCAAGTAGCGTTCTTATGGAACTTCTTCGCTTCGATCTGGTGTGGAAAACGTGCGCCTCAAAACCCTTGGAAATCCAATACTTTAGAGTGGACTACTCCGGTAGAACATATCCACGGAAACTGGCCAGGAGAAATCCCTTCAGTTTACCGTTGGCCATATGACTACTCTAAGCCAGGTCATGATGAAGACTTTATTCCTCAAACAGTTCCACACTCTCAAACCATGAGCTCTAACTTGCTACATGATTGGGAAGGAAACGAAGAGGGTATAGCTGCTCAAAAAGCGTACAACCGCGAGCACGATAGAGAAATAGAAGGGTAGGTTCATACCTACCTCTTCTTTATTCGATTATAATTTGTAAAGGGAGAGATCCATGTATCCATCAGCTGAAAAGCGTTTTATTCGGATAAATAAGATCACGATTTTCGTTCTTTTTATAGTTATTGCAGCAGGAGGAATTGTTAGGAGTACAGGTTCGGGCATGGGATGTCCGGATTGGCCTAAGTGTTTTAACCGTATCATTCCACCTACCGATGTTTCGCAATTGCCAGCAGGCTATGAGCAACATTATGTAGAAGGAAGGGTTAAAAAAAACGAACGATTTGCCAAAATGATTGAATTCTTTGGATACAAGGAATTGGCCGATCAGATTCGTCACGATGAATCGATATTGGTTCATGAAGAATTCAATGCCGCAAAGACCTGGACGGAATACGTTAATCGATTAGCAGGTGTGACAGCCGGATTTTTCATGCTGTTTACCGCTATTTATTCCTTTACCTATTGGAAAAAGAAAAAAGCCATAGCAATATGGAGCGTTCTTAATCTTATTGTCGTTGTGATACAAGCCTGGTTAGGCTCTATCGTTGTATCCACTAACTTAACCCCTTGGGTGATTACCATCCACATGTTACTTGCTCTAGTGATTGTCTGTATTGCCATTCACACCTATTTTTGGGCGAAAACATTACGAGATGGAACGATCCTAAAGGCAAATGTAGAACCAAGTTTAAGAATCTGGGCTTTAGTGTCCATCATTCTGTTGGTTGTACAAGTAGTTTTTGGAACCGATGTTAGGGAGATCATCGATCATCTTAACCAACAAGCCATTCAACGGGAGAACTGGATAGATTCTATTGGATCTGCTTATCATATACATCGTATTTTGGGCTATATAACCTTAGCCATTACGTTGTATCTGTATTTTAAGATAAAATCCACAGGTTTATTCCAAACGGTTCAATATCGTTATGCCTTGATTGCAGTGGTATTGGTTTGTATTCAAATGTTGTCAGGGATTATTTTAGCAAGGTTTCATGTTCCTGCTTTTGCACAAACAACGCATTTAGTGGTGGCGAGTCTGTTCGTCGGAGCTCAATATTATCTTTTGTTATTATTGAGTAAGCCAAAGCCCGTGCTTGCCAGTGCTTAGTTGGGAATTATTTTGATTATGAAAGAGTTTATTTCAGATTTTAACAAACTTGTGAAGCTACGTCTTACACTGACCGTAGTTTTTTCGGCCTCTATCTCCTTTTTGATAGGAGCTACCCAGCAAGGAGATATCATCTGGTATAACTGGGCATTGCTTACATTCGGTGGGTTCTTGGTTACTGGTGCTGCAAATGGATTTAACGAGATCATCGAAAAAGATCTGGATAAATTAATGAAACGCACCATGGATAGACCACTTCCTGCCGGAAGGATGACTACTGGACAAGCCTTGATCTTAAGCTTGTTCATGGGAATATTCGGAACCTTGGTTTTGGTAAATCTTAACTTTATCGCAGGTCTGATTTCCGTGTTTTCCATTTTCCTGTATGCATTTGTCTATACCCCACTGAAACAGAAATCGCCAATTGCGGTATGGGTAGGCGCAATTCCTGGAGCTTTACCTCCATTAATTGGGTATTATGCAGCGTTTAAATCGGCGGGATTCGGATTGGCCTATGCAGAGGTGAGTGAGCAGGCTATCGTAATCACTCCTTTAGTTTTATTCGCTATTCAGTTTTTTTGGCAGTTTCCACATTTCTGGGCTATTGCTTGGGTTTCTGATGAGGATTATAAGCGAGCAGGTTTCCGGTTATTACCGACAACGAAAAAAGATAAGTTATCAGCTTGGTTTATTTTTATATCCGCGCTGTTAATGGTGCCTGTAGGACTATTGCCTATGTACTATGGGATTGGAGGCTGGGTATTCACCACAGTTTCCGTATTGGGCGGATTGCTGTTTACCTGGTATGGTTATCAGCATTTGGTTAAAATGGAAGTGAGTACAGCAAAGAAGATCATGTTTACTTCTTTCGCTTACTTACCAATAACACAGTTGTTGTTGTTGTTAGATTTTAAACCTTTTTAAAAACAATGGAATTAAATATTGCAATGGATAAGCAAGAATTGCTAAACGAAGAACTACAGAAATCAAGAAAGGCAAAGAAATTCAATCTTTACCTGGGCATGATCGGTATGTTCATGATGTTTGCTGCTTTTTCAAGTGGGTTTATCGTGTATACGAATAGTGGGGTGGATAAAGGTATCAAAACAATTCTTCCTTATGTATTTATTTATAGTACTGCCGCTATCGTCATCAGCAGTTTAACGATGTACCTAGCTTTTAAAGCAGTAAAAAACAACGACCTTGGAAAACAGAAAATCTTTTTGATTGCCACTATCCTATTAGGTGTGGTGTTCTTTTTCCTACAATTGGAAGCTTGGAGCGTTTTATTCAGCCGTGAGATTACATTCACCAATACGAATGCCTCACAGTCGTTTATTTACGTCTTTACAGGCTTCCACTTAGCGCACATCATAGCCGGAATTTTGGTGTTGACGCGTTGTCTGATAGGGGCCATGAAAAACATCCCCCTTGGCAACAATATTTTCCGGATGGAAATTGCCTCAATTTTCTGGCATTTTCTAGGCCTATTATGGATTTATATATATGTTTTCTTACTTTTGAATCAATAACAGTAAACAATGAGTACAACAGTATCGCAATTGGATAAGGTAAAAGAGGGACCTTGGAGCGGAGGTAAATCACCTTGGAATTTAGAGTATGGAAAGATCATGATGTGGTTTTTCCTAGTATCAGATGCCTTTACATTTTCTGCATTCTTGATTTATTATGGTGCTCAGAAATTTGCACAGCCTACATGGATCGATGCCGATAAGATTTTCCAATCTATCCCAGGTATCGCAGAATCAGGACAACCATTGGTTTTCGTAGGTATCATGACCTTTATCTTAATCATGTCATCCGTGACCATGGTACTAGCCGTAGAAGCTGGACACCGTAACTCGAAACAAGAGGTGGTAAAATGGATGTTATGGACTATCTTAGGAGGTTTAATGTTCGTTGGCTGTCAAGCTATCGAGTGGAGCCACTTACACCATCAAGGATTCTGGTTCGGACGTAACCCAGCTACTGGATTAACGGACGATAATGCTATCGTACAAGCATTGAGCCCTTATTTTACCAAAGAGGTTTCTTATACAGCAGCCCTTCAATTTTCTAACCTTTTCTTTACCATTACAGGTTTCCACGGATTCCACGTATCGATTGGTATCTTGTTGAACATCATCGTTCTTTCCATGACGTTGAACAATACCTTCGAAAGAAGAGGAACGTATTTAATGGTTGAGAAAGTAGGTCTTTATTGGCACTTTGTCGATCTAGTATGGGTATTCGTATTTACCTTCTTCTACTTAATCTAATTTTAGGGTTCAACATTTAAAATAACGAAAATGAGTCATCACGATCATATAGCAAGCCACGATGCGCACGCGCATGGCGAAGGAATGGATAAAAAACGTATCTGGTCCGTATTCTTTGTTCTATTAGCTTTAACTGCTTTAGAGTTCTTAATCGCATTAGGATTTGTACACCACTGGGGTATCCTTCAAAAAGGAACTTTGGTGAATGTAATCTACATCATCTTAACATTGGTGAAAGCATTTTACATTGTAGCCTTCTTTATGCACTTGAAATTTGAAAAATCAGGTTTCATCATCACTTGTAGTATTGTATTCTTATTTATCATATACTTCATTATCTTAATGTTGATTGAAGGTGGTCACTTGAATGACTCTTTCACACATCAACCAATTTTCCCTCATTAATAAGCATATTTGAAATGAGTAAACATACTCGTTCGAAGAATATATCGAAATTAATTATCCTGGCACTCGTTCTATTTGTGCCAGGATTTTTATATATACTGGTTAATAAAATGGGCTCCAATGAGTACATTAAACTACCAGTATTCGGTGAAAAACACCTTTCTGGTAAGATGAACAGGGTGATGGGTCGTGAAATTCCCGATACTGTTTTCCATCAGCTTACCGAAGTGGATTTCATCAATTATGATAATAAACCGGTTAGGTTTCTGGAATCTGATACGATTATTACCGTAGCACATCTATTCTATGGCAAGGATCAAGGACTATCGAAGCAATTGCTGCACGATGTCAATACCATTGCTACCCGTTTTAAGTACAATTCGAAGATTCAGCTGTTTTCCATTGATGTGGATTCTACCGATAGTCAACAAGTAATGGAGGAGGCAATTGCGCCTTACAGCAAGGATAGAAACCCCAATTGGTTTGTCGTTAACCAACCCAACACCGACATCTTTAAATATGCTCGTGAGCGGATGTTATTGGAGGCTATGCGCGTTGATGGGGATCCAAACAAGTTTGTCATCAGCAACCAGATCATCTTGATCGATTCTAAAAAACGGATCCGTGGTATCTACGACATTAGCCTTCGCTCTGAAATAGATCGTTTGGAAGATGAGGTAAAAGTGCAGGTGGTAGAAGAAATCAGAAACTCACCATTAAAAGTAGAAAGAAAGTAATCATGGGAATGACTGAAGAAGAAAAAAAATATAAAGGGATTATTTGGGCTTTGTCCATCATTATCCCACTTGCCGTAGCTGCCCTGTTTGGGATCAACCTTCCAAAAATGGGTTATGATGTAAAACCATTAGGTTTCTTACCTCCGATTTATGCCACTATCAACGGTCTTACTGCTATTACTTTAGTGGTTGCTGTTTCTGCAATCAAACGGGGTAACATCAAATTGCACGAGAACCTGATCAAATTATGTATGGTCTTTTCATCCTTATTCTTGGTGATGTATGTGGCCTACCATATGACCTCAGAATCTACCAAATTTGGCGGCGAGGGAACTATTAGATACATCTATTATTTCATTCTGGTGACACACATCGTGTTATCCGTGGTTATTATTCCTTTTGTATTATTTACCTTTGTAAGAGGGATTGCAGGAGCCTATGAACGCCATAAAAAATTAGCCCGTATTACCTATCCAATGTGGTTATATGTAGCTGTTACAGGTGTTATTGTTTACCTGATGATTTCCCCTTATTACGCACATTAAGGAGAATAACATGAAAAAGATATGGATTTATCAAGCTGATCGTTTCTTTACCCAACCTGAGCATGAACTGGCGCAGGAGAAGTTGGATAGATTTGTGGAGGAATGGACCGCCCATGGGAGTCAATTAGCTGGAAAGGCGGAAATCAAATACAATTTATTTATTGTTTTTACGGTTGATGAGGCAATGGCGCAAGTGACCGGATGCTCCATTGATAAATCGGTTCGGGTATTGAAGGAATTGGAAGAGGAATTGAATATCGGTCTATTCAATAGAATGTTGATCTCCTACCGTGATACAGAGGGTAATATACAACTTGTTTCACGTGAAGTTTTTGATTCCCTGTGTAAGGAAGGTGAAGTAGGGCAGGAGACCATCGTTTTCAATAACTTGATTCAATCCGCAGACGATTATTCCAGCAAATGGGAAGTCCCATTAAAGGATAGTTGGCATGCCTCTGTTTTTTTTGCTTCGGTGTAAAAGCATACTGAAAGTATGCTAAAAGTATGTAAAATGTATGTTTTATATACTTGCTTTGTACTTTAACCCTGCTTTAAGCTTACTTAAACCACGATTACACCCCTGATTCAAACATATTTTGAAGTTATAGGTGGGAAACATGCCCAAGAAAATTGATAATATACGTTAAGGTTATTTATTTCTTATCGATACTTAATTTTCCAGGCCCCATGATGGCAAAGGCAATATATACGGCCATGAATTCCAAAGCATGGGAAGCTCCGGATAGTCCATCGCCTTTCGCCAAATGATTTAGAGCGGCTACCAACATCGTAAGTGCCAAAAATATGGACGCTGGTTTGGTCCATAGTCCCAACATCAAAAAGACAGAGCCTAGACTTTCCACCAAGCCTGCTGAAAACCCAAATACGGTAGGCATGAAGTTAATGCCCAAGTTGCTCATAGATCCTCCTATCTTAGTCCATAGCTCAGGACCACCCATTAATTTCGGTAATCCGTGGAAAGCAATCATGGTTGCCCCAATGACTAACCTGATAATTAGTAAACCGATATCTATCTTTGAATTTCGCATGTATAATATGTATTAGTGCTTTTTGGTTAGGACAATATACATTTTTTTTGGCAATTTGCTGTATCTTTGCTAGCCGACAATTTTGTTGGAATTCATTAAAAACACACAAACCTTGGATATATTTAGCAAACAACGTTATACCATAACATCAGCATTACCTTATGCTAATGGTCCATTGCATATCGGTCATTTAGCCGGTGCATACATTCCCGGAGATATTTTTGTCCGTTTTCTACGTTTGAACCAAAAGGATGTGGTTTATGTCTGTGGTTCTGATGAACATGGTGCAGCCATTACCATCAAAGCCAAAAAAGAAGGCGTTACTCCACAGGAGATCATTGATAAATACAACCTGCAGATCAAAGAGAGTTTCGAGCAGTTCGGGATCTCTTTCAACATATATCACCGTACTTCGGAGCCGATCCACCATCAATTGTCGCAGGAATTCTTCTTGAATCTTTATGAAAAAGGAGAGTTCATTGAGCGTTTCTCTGAGCAATATTATGATGAGGAATTTCATCAGTTCTTGGCGGATCGCTATATCGTGGGAACCTGTCCACATTGCCACAATGAAGGCGCCTATGGCGACCAATGTGAAAAATGTGGTACTTCTTTGAACCCAACCGATCTGATCAATCCAAAGTCTACTCTAAGCGGTAAAACGCCTATATTGAAGGAAACCAAGCATTGGTACCTGCCTTTGGATAAATACCAACCCTGGTTAGAGAAATGGTTGATCGAAGGAAAGAAGAATGAACTTAAATCCAATGTGTTTGGACAATGTCAATCTTGGTTGAAGTCAGGATTGCAACCACGTTCAATGACACGCGATTTGGATTGGGGGGTTGATGTTCCTTTAGAGGAAGCCGAGGGCAAGAAATTATATGTTTGGTTGGATGCACCAATCGGTTATATTTCTGCCACCAAACAATGGGCAATCGATGAAGGTATGAATTGGGAAGACTATTGGAAAAAGCAAAGTAACCCAGAGAATGATTCCACCTTGATCCATTTTATTGGTAAGGATAATATCGTTTTCCACTGCATTATTTTCCCAGCGATTTTACATGCCCATGGGGAATATATCCTACCGGAGAATGTTCCAGCCAATGAATTCCTGAATTTAGAAGGGGATAAATTATCGACATCCAGAAACCATGCGGTATGGTTACATGAATATTTAGAAGAGTTCCCTGGCAAACAGGATGAACTGCGTTATATGCTGACTTCTATTCTTCCTGAAACCTCCGATAGTGAGTTTACATGGAAGGATTTCCAGGCACGCGTGAACAATGAATTGGTAGCCATCTTTGGAAATTTTGTGAACCGGGTTATGGTTCTTTCCCATAAATATTTTGATGGTAAGGTTTTGATGGGTTCTCCATTGACTGCAGCTGATCAGGAGGTGTTGGATGAGTTGGCAAAAATTCCTGCGCAGATCAAACAATCCCTATCGCAATACCGTTTCCGCGAAGCTTTGGCAACCTTTATGAATGCGGCGCGCTTAGGAAATAAATACCTGGCTGATGAAGAGCCTTGGAAGGTTATTAAAACCGATGAAGAGCGTGTTAAGACTGTGCTTTTTGTAGCTGCTCAGATTGTTGGAAACCTAGCGGTGATGGGACAGCCATTTTTACCTTTTACCAGTACAAAGGTTTTTGAAATGTTGAACCTGTCTGCAAAATCTTGGGAAGATGCAGGTAAAGCTGATTTATTAGCCAATGGTCATTTATTGGGAGAGACACAATTGTTGTTTGAGAAGATTACGGATGAGCAGGTGGAATTTCAATTGACGAAATTGGCGAATGCAAAAGCGCAAAATGCTTTAGCAGCTCCTAAGGCACCACAAAAGCCAAATATCAGTTTTGATGATTTTGGGAAATTGGATATTCGGGTAGGAAGGATTTTGACCGCTGAGAAGGTGGCGAAGACGAAGAAGTTGTTGAAGTTGACGATTGATACGGGGATAGATAAGAGGACGGTGGTATCTGGGATCGCGGAGCACTTTACGCCAGAGGAGATAGTTGGTAAACAGGTGAGTATTTTGGTGAATTTGGAGCCAAGAGAGATAAAAGGAATACAATCCCAAGGGATGATTCTGATGGCAGAAGATGCGGATGGAAGATTAGATTTTGTAAATCCAATATCGGAGGTATCTGCTGGAAGTATTGTGAGATAGGGGGGTATTGTCATGCTGAGCGTAGTCGAAGCATCTGTTCGTTAATGGCGTACAGATGCTTCGACTACGCTCAGCATGACATTTTTTATGGGGCAATGTGGGTTAGAGATTGTATTGTTAAGATTGCTTCGTCGTGCCTCCTCGCAATGACGGGTAACCTCCCTACGATGACGGGTTGCCTCCTCGCAATGACGGGTTACGTCCTTACGATGACGGGTTACTTCCTCGCGATGACGGGGTGGCTATCAAGATCCCAATCACAAAACCGATCAAAGAAGGGACAACCCAACCCAGATCATACGCAAAAAACGGGATATGATTCAATTTATCAATCATCCCATCTCCCAAGAGGTTAAATTGCTTCAGCAAACCAATTATAGCCATCAGCGTTGATGCGGCCAATGCCAACCTATAAGGCAATTTACTCTTCACAAAAGGTCCAAAAAACACATAATAAATAACCAGTGTAATCACAATTGGATACACAAAACTCAATATCGGATAAGCAAAACTGATGATATTATCCACGCCGGTAATAGACAGTACACAAGAAAGCACACAACAAATCGTCACCAACAATTTATACCCCAATTTATTCCCGGTCAGTTCCGAAAAGAAGGTTCCAATGGCAGAGGTCAAGGCAATAGCAGTGGTCAAACAGGCCAATGCAATACTAATTGCAATGGCAATGGTGCCATATTCGCCCAATATCGACCTGGAAATATAGATCAGCAATTCAGAGCGTTTGATACCCGTATCCGAAATCCCAGAGGTCGCACCCAAATAGATCAATCCACCATAGATAATGAACAGGCAAACAGCAGCCAGAGCACCTGCAGCAATCACCACATAATTCTTCGATTTAATATCCTTATAACCTTTTGCTTTAGAAGCCATGATTATTATTCCTGCAAAGATCACAGACGCCAATACATCCAAGGTCTGGTAACCATCAATAAAACCTAGGGTAAACGACTCGGCAGTGCTCAATGCAGAAGTACTGTAATCTGCTATTGGATTCATCACGCCCACTACAATCAAACCTATTAACAAAACCAATAACAAAGGGGTTAGGAAATTCCCAATGATATCAACCACTTTTGAGGGAGCAATCGTCAACAGCCATGTTACGGCAAAAAAAGCGATGGAAGTCCAAATGGGTTGTGCATTCGGAAAGGAGGGGAGTATCCCCACTTCAAAGGTCGTGGCGGCGGTTCTTGGAATAGCGATCATTGGACCAATACATAACATGATGATCGATCCGAGGATTGGAGCCAAGTTCTTATGCACCCTTCCACCGAGGTCATTAAAGTCTTCACCGGAATTTACGATGGAAAGGATTCCAAAAAAAGGCAATAGTATTCCGGTCAAACCAAATGCTAATATGGTTATCCCAACATGATCTCCAATCTGAAGTCCGATATAGGGTGGCAAAAGTAAATTTCCGGCGCCAAAAAACATGGCAAATAAGGCAAAACCAATGGTGATAATGTCTCTAGTTCTTTTCAAAATATAGGGGTTTAGTAAAAATAATCAATCAAATAAAGGTTCTTCAGAAAAATAAATCAATAAGTTGTTTAGCTTCTTTCACATCGTGTACACGAAGGAGTTGAACACCTCTTTCCAATAATAAGGTATTCAATGCGATGGTACTTGGTAAAACATCCTCCGGTTTCAGGTCCAATTTTTTATAGATCATGGACTTCCTCGAAATACCACCTAAGATCGGTAAACCAAAATAATGAAGCTGGTCCACCCGCATCAAAAGTTCATAATTCTGTTCAACGGTTTTGGCAAAACCATATCCTGGATCCAAAATAATATCTTTCACACCAAGCGCACGTAATTGAGCCACCGCATTTCCCAAATGCACTGCCACATCATTGACCACATCTTCATACGACGTTAGTTGTTGCATGGTGGAAGGTGTTCCACGCATATGCATCAAAATATAAGGAACCTGCAATTCCGCTACCGTTTCGAACATCAAGGGATCTAAAGTCCCGCCGCCAATATCATTGATGATATGGCCTCCCGCTTGTACACTAGCTCTTGCTACTTCTGCACGAAAGGTATCCACCGAAATAAATGCATCTGGAAATTCGCTCCTAATAGCTTCAATAACAGGGATGGCCCTGTCCATCTCTTCCTGCGCAGATATATCCTTTGCTCCAGGCCGGCTCGAATACGCACCTAGATCGATGATATCTGCACCTTCGGAAAGCAAACGCTCCGTATGTCGCAAAGCTTCATCTAAACCATTATGCTTCCCACCATCAAAAAAAGAATCTGGCGTAACATTCAATATCCCCATGATCTTGGGCCTACTGAAATCCATCAATTGACCATTGATCTGAATCGTTTGACAGCTAGAAGTTTGGAAAATAGACATTAATGCCGGGATTTTAAAAATAAATAAGGCTGTAAATTTTCATTTACAGCCTCCAAAATAAGGTTTTTAGGTTTACTTTACAACTAAAACACCATCTGCAACGACAGAGATGTCTTTACGTGGCTTAGTAATCTTCGCAATCTCTTCCTTGCTTTTTCCCATATCTTCGGCATAGTGTTTTTGCCACTCTACCGTTGTTTCTTTAACTTTTGCTTTCCCTTCAACAACTACGGTCTTTCCAACCAAGTCCTCAGGTACAAAATAAGCATAATCCGTAAAACGAACCATGATTGGCTCTTGATCTCCTGCACGTTTGATGGTCAGGAAACATCCTTTTTTCTTACATACCTGAACCACTTCGCCTTCGATCTTTCCATTGAAAGATTCGGCCTTAGCAAAGGATTGCTCTAATTGTTTTACAGAAATAGCTCCTTTTTTATCGATTTTCTTTCCGTAGTTCACACCGACTTTGGCAGGTGTAATGGCTTGTTGCGCTTGGCTGATACTGATCATCGCGAATACAGCAACAAAAATGGCTAGTAATTTTTTCATATTATTTTCTAATAAATTCAAATTTACCACTTGGATCAAGCTTCATGATGGTCGATGCTTTACCTTCCGCATGGTTGTCTTGTCCAAATTTAACAACATAATCGACAGCTTTTCTAATTTCAGGGTCAATTTCATCAAAAGTTCCTGCGGATGGTTTTCCGCTGATGTTAGCCGAGGTAGAAACGATAGGCTTCCGGAACCGTTGGATCAACTGCTCACAGAAAGGATGGTTGACGATGCGTATACCAATACTCCCATCTTCTGCGATCACATTTTCAGCCAGATTCTTTGCGTCAGAATAGATGATCGTCAATGGCTTATCGCTCGCCTCGATCAATTCATAAGCAACTTCCGGTACTTCCTTCACATAACTTTGCAACTGATTATCATTGGCCAACAACACAATCATGCTCTTTCCCTTATCCCTGCCCTTTAAGGCGAAGATCTTTTCGACCGCTTCCGGATTTGTTGCATCACAGCCTAAACCCCAGATCGTATCCGTAGGATATAAGATGATCCCGCCAGCTTTTAAGGTTTCTAAAGCCTGATGAAGATCCTCTCTATCGATAAATGCTCTGTTCATGAATAAATTAAACCGCTACGTTATGCTCACGTAAGGCATCATTCAACGATGTTTTCTTATCTGTAGATTCTTTACGTTGTCCGATGATCAAGGCACAAGGTACCTGATATTCTCCCGCAGGGAATTTCTTGGTATAAGAACCTGGAATCACGACTGAACGTGCAGGAACATAACCTTTATATTCTACTGGCTCAGGACCAGAAACATCAATAATCTTAGTAGATGCCGTCAATACCACGTTTGCACCCAATACTGCTTCCTCTTCCACACGGATACCTTCTACCACAATAGCTCTAGAACCAACGAACACATTGTCTTCTATGATTACTGGAGCAGCTTGAACAGGTTCTAGAACACCACCGATACCAACACCACCACTTAGATGAACGTTTTTACCGATCTGCGCACAGGAACCTACCGTAGCCCAGGTGTCCACCATAGTCCCCTCATCTACATAAGCACCAATATTTACATAAGAAGGCATCATGATTACCCCTTTAGCCAAGAATGCACCGTATCTTGCCGAAGCACCAGGTACTACACGAACACCAAGATCCTTGTAATTGGTTTTCAATTTCATTTTATCGTGGTAAACAAAAGGATCGTTCTTGATCTCTTTCATCGCACGGATTGGAAAATAAAGGATTACCGCTTTTTTGATCCAATCGTTCACATGCCAACGCTCACCAACAGGTTCCGCTACACGTAGATCACCTTCATCCAACATTTGGATCACAAAAGCGATCGCTTCAAAGTATTCTTTATATTCTAATAATTGTCTGTTTTCCCAAGCTTCTTCAACTAGTTTCTTCAGGTTGCTTATTTCTGTCATAATGATTGCTGAACTTATAATAATTAGGCACAAATATAAGAAACTATCCCTATTTTTGTTATTATGGCGGAAGAGAAAGAGAAATTAAGAATAGATAAATATTTGTGGGCAATTCGCTTATTTAAGACCAGGAGTTTGGCTACGGAAGCCTGCAAAGCAGGACGTGTCAAATTGAAAGGGCAGAACGTAAAACCATCTGCGGTGGTGAAAATAGGCGATCAATACAGCATACAAAAAGGGATCGAAAGAAAGGTTATCTTAGTTACCGGCCTTTTGGAGCGCAGGGTAGATGCCAAGACTGCGGTTCAATTTTACGAAGATCACACACCGGTAGAAGAAACCTATGGTTTCAAATCCGTATTCCATGCACCGGTCCTCAAAAGAGATCGAGGTACTGGGCGACCAACCAAAAAAGACCGTCGGGAGATCGATGATCTGAAAAGTGATTGGTGGGAGAACGAAGAAGAAGATAAATAGACAATTATTACCTGATGTTATTACGAATATTCATTTTATGGGTTATGTTATCCATGGGCAAGCTATTGTTTGCCGATGATACTGCCGTATCCGTATCTACCGATTCGGTGGAAAGGGAATTGCAGAATACCCTTGCCCGGAAAATGGAATTTGAACGCGTCAAATTGAAGGATATCTTTCAGATCAAAGAGGCTTTGCGCAATACCAAAAGTATCAATACCCGCTATGATCTCCATCTGAAGTTATATAAGGCTTTCCTTACCTATCAGATGGATTCGGCGATCTATTATGTCAATCAGAATCTGCAGTTGGCCAATGAATTGAATGATGTATTTAAGCAGAACCAATCCCATATCCAATTGGCGGGGCTTTATTCATCGGCCGGTCGGTTTATTGAATCCAATGATATCCTAAAGCAGATCCACCGAAATGGATTAGCCGACGAATTGTTGGCCGATTATTATCGTACCTATTCCGACTTTTATTCCCATTACGGTCAGAGTACTAATTATAATCATTATTTCACCTTAAGCGAGATCTACCGGGACTCTTTATTATCCGTGATTCCCGAAAATTCATTGGATCATCGCTTGATCATGGCGACTAGGGATCTATTTCGCAATAACCTGGATAGCGCAGAGTCTACTTTTCTAAAATTACTGAGTGAGTATGAAGAGCCCCAACATGAAAGGGCCGTAATTGCCTATCTTTTGGGGCTGGTACATAAGATGCGCTCAAATCGTGAAAAGCAGATCTATTATTTTGGGCTTTCAGCGATTACCGACATCAAGAATTCCGTGAAGGATAATGCCTCTTTACAGAGTCTTGCCTTGGTTTATTTTGAAAAAAATGATATTGATAAGGCCTATCTATTTATACAAGAGGCCATGGAAGATGCCCTCTTCTGTAATGTGAGGTACCGAACCATTGAAAACTCCTCCTTTTATCCGATCATCAATTCGGCCTTTCAGGAAAAGGAACAAGCTAGGAAAAAACAGCTTACTACTTTCCTATATACCATCAGTATCATGTCTGCCTTGTTGTTATTGGTGCTGATCGTGGTTTATTTGCAGATGAAGCGTTTGAAGGAAGCTCGAAAAAACCTGAATAAAGTAAATAACGAACTCCAATTACTGAATGCCGAGTTATTGAAGGTTAATGATGATCTTCAGGAAGCCAACCTGGTCAAGGAAGAATATATGGCGCAGTTTTTTGAACTGTGCTCCTCCTATATTGAAAAACTGGATCATAATCGGAAAAGTATGCTCAAAAAGCTTTCCAGCAAACAATACGATGAGCTGACCAAAGAATTGAAATCCCAGGATAACATCAAAACGGAATTGGAAGATCTTTACCATCATTTCGATGTGATCTTTTTGAGTCTTTATCCAACCTTCATACAAGAGTTCAATAAACTATTGAAACCTGAGGAACAGATCATCCTCAAACCTGACGAATTGTTGAATTCCGAGCTTCGGATCTTTGCCTTGATTCGTTTGGGAATTTCTGATTCCACCAAGATTGCCCAGTTCCTCCGGTACTCCTTAAGAACGGTTTATAACTACCGCGTGAAAGTGAAAAATAAGGTCATTGGTTCCAAAGAAGACTTCGATGAACGCATCAAAGAGATCGGAAACATGACGATTCAACCTTAAAATGGGTTACTTTTTTTCTCTGTAAAAACATCTATTTTGTTGACTGATAGTGGTTTTTGCTTTACTTCGTTTACTTTTTTAAAATTAGCCTTAACCATTTCGTAATATCAGCTTATTCCTTGCTTAACTTTGGTAACAAGGATTAAGGTTCTACCTGAATTATTTTAAATTATAAACTAGTTATACACCCATGAAACTTTTTACTAAAGTTAAGCAAGGTCTATTACTTTTTCTTTTTACGGTTTTTTTCAGCATGTCATATGCCCAAACCAATCTAACGGTAAACGGAAGAGTAATCGATGAATCCACAAACGAACCCATAGCTGGAGCTACGGTTTCCGTAATTGGCGGATCCAATTCAACCTCAACCAACAATGAGGGATCATTTACATTGACAAATGTTCCTGCCAATTCCAAGTTGAGGATTTCATTTATCGGCTATGTTAGCCAAGAGGTCATTTCCAAGGCCGATCTGACGGTTTCCTTAAAAAGTGCCACCAACACCCTAGAGGATGTCGTTGTAATCGGGTATGGTTCTGTTAAGCGAAAAGACGTAACGACGGCGATTTCATCCGTTTCTTTGGATGATATCAACGAAAGGCCGATTGTATCTGCAGAACAAGCGATCCAAGGTCGTGCGGCTGGGGTTTCTGTTACCCAAACTTCGGGTGCACCAGACGCTGGGTTATCGATTCGTGTTCGTGGTACTAACTCCTTTAATGGAAGTAATAACCCTTTATACGTCGTTGATAATGTGCCTGTAGATAACATCAACTTTTTGTCACCAACCGATATCGCCGATATTCAGATCATGAAAGACGCTTCTTCGGCAGCCATCTACGGTTCACGCGGTGCCAACGGGGTAATTTTGATTACGACCAAAAAAGGTAAAACGGGTGCTCCGAAGATTACCTTCAACATGTTGGCTACCCAAAACAAAATCACAAACAAGATCACACCATTAAATACGGCTCAATACAAAGAGCTACAGGACGAAATCGGCATGATCAATCTTCCAAGCAATTTGACGGATCAGACCAACTGGTTTGATGAAACATTCCGTACAGGGGTGATTCAGGATTATCAAGTGTCGGTTTCGGACGGTAGCGAGCGATTGAAGTATATGATTTCTGGTGGATATGTAAATAACAAAGGGATTATTAATGAAGCATTTTTCAAGCGGTATAACTTCCGCGGAAATATCGAGAATAATATCCGCGAATGGTTGACCTTCAATGCAAATCTTTCCTACTCCGATTATGCTGGAAATGGCATTATCCAAGGTACGGGAGCTAACCGTGGTGGTGTAATCATGTCGACCATCAATACGCCAACGTATGCCCCTGTTTGGGATCCGTTCATGCCAGGACAATATTACAATAATTTCTATGGTGTGAATATCAATAGCCCATTGGAAAACATTGCCCGTACCAGCAATAATAAGAATAGAGAGAACAGGTTTATCGGTTCCGGTTCTGCGATCATTAAGTTTATGCCAGAGTTGAATCTACGTACGACTTTTGCTTTGGATCGTAGGAACGCCATCTCTACTACTTTCTTAGATCCTTTAACTACCTCTTGGGGTAGAAACCAATTTGGTGAAGGTGCCGATTCGAGAAACATGAATACGGTGACTACATTCGATAATGTGTTGACCTATAATAAGAATGTGGAAAAACATGGTTTTGAAGCGATGTTGGGATCATCTTATACCAAATCAGACTATACCAATAGTTATATCAATGCCTCTCATTACAGACCGGGGATGATCCAGACCTTGAATGCTGCCAATAAAATTTCTTGGACAGCAACAGGTTCTGGTGCATCCGATTGGGCGATCATGTCCTACTTCGGCCGTTTGACCTACAATTTTGATGGTAAATACATTATTACCGGTAATATGCGTGCGGATGGATCTTCTAAACTTCATCCTGACAGCCGTTGGGGTTATTTCCCATCCTTCTCTGCAGCATGGCGACTTTCTTCAGAAGATTTTATGAAGGATGTAGCCTGGATCAACGACTTTAAAATTCGTGGAGGTTGGGGTCTTACAGGTAACCAAGATGGAATTGGCGATTACGCTTACCTTCAACGCTATTATATCACCAGAGAACCATGGTTTGAAGAGACAAAAGAAAATGCCTTGGTCACTGTGACCCCTGCGAACCTGAGGACACCTGATTTGCATTGGGAAAATATGAAACAGGTGAATGTTGGTTTGGATTTCACTGGCTTTAACCAACGGTTGACTGTGAACTTGGATTATTATAACAAGACCACCAACGATATGTTGATGTATGTTTCCATTCCGGAAGGTCAAATTGCAAATAATATTCTGCGTAATGAGGGTGAAATGAGCAATAAAGGTTTTGAGGCAAATATCCTTAGCGAAAACCTAATTGGGGAATTCAAATGGAATACAGCGTTTAATATTTCGTTCAACAAAAACAAATTAGTTAGCTTGGATCTACAACAGATCTATCCAGCAGCCAGAACGGTAGAAGTGGTCAACGATTATGTAGTTCGCAACATGCCAGGCAAACCTATGGGCAGTTTCTTTGGCTACATCAGCCAAGGCGTAAACCCTGAGACTGGAGATATGATCTATCAGGATATCAATGGCGATGGTAGGATTTCATCTTCTGACCGTACGTTTATCGGTGATCCAAATGCAAACTTTACCTTCGGTTTGACCAATAATTTCGCCTATAAAGGATTCAACCTGAGTATCTTCTTACAAGGTTCACAAGGAAATGATATTTTCAATGCTTCCCGCATGGAAACCGAAGGGATGTATGATGGAAAGAACCAATCTACCCGCGTGTTGCAACGTTGGAGAGTTCCTGGTCAGATTACTGAAGTACCTAAGGCAGGATATAATATGTTGAACTCTACCTACTTTATCGAGGATGGTAGCTATTTAAGGGTTAAGAATGTATCCTTATCCTATAATATCAAAGGAGAGGTGTTGAACCGCATCGGAATTAACAGATTGCAGCCATTTGTTTCCGCTTCTAATCTATTCACTTTCACAAAATACACAGGTTTAGATCCCGAGGTGAATCAGTTTGGCAATAGTGGAGCAGTACAAGGAATTGATTGGGGAACATATCCACAGAGCAAATCATTTGTGGTGGGTCTGAACTTGGAGTTTTAGGTAATAAAAATTGAAAGCAATGAAAAGAAATTTTATATATCAATTAGCAGCACTGGCAATCATAGGATTGTTGGGTAGTTGTTCTTTAGATAAAGATCCAATCGATACGTTTTCCGATGTAACCGAAGGTGTTTCTGAGACAGGTGAAAAGGTGGTATTTAAGGATAGAGCAGCTGTGGAATCCCATATGTTGACCATCTATAACCAAATGCGCGACCGTCAGGAACATTGGTACCTGGATGTTTTATTGATCGCAGAATCCCATTCGGATAATGCGTATGCCGGAACTACCGGAGCAGAAGTGGTACCCTTTGAAAACAATTCGATCGAAGGATCCAATTCGGTGGTTGAACGTGATTGGAAAAGGTACATGGAAGATATTGCAAGGGCGAATATCCTGATCCAATACATCGATTCTGTACAGGACAACACGCTTACGGAAGCAATTCGTAGAAGAATGAAAGGAGAAGCGAAAATATTCCGTGGTATGGTGATGTTCGATATGGTTCGTTTGTTCGGTGATATTCCAGTGGTTACTACCATCGCGGGTGATATCACTGCTGAGACCATCAAGGATGTTTACAAAGACTATTTTCCTGAGCAAAAAACGGAGAAAGAAGCCTATCAACAGATTGAAAAGGATTTGTTAGAAGCGTTGGTGGATGCACCAGCAAATGATAATGCCAATAAAACGAGGTTCAGTAAATCAGTAGCGAAAGCGTTATTGGCGAAAGTATATGCCGAAAAACCTTTGCGCGACTATAACAAAGTCATCCAATATGTGGATGAATTAGCAGCGGATGGGTTTGACCTGGAAGCTGATTTTACAGATCTGTTCGGCGTGGTGGAAGGAACCGCAGATGCAAAGAAAAGAAATTCGAAAGAAAGTATTCTGGAGGCTCAATTCTTTGTTGGGAATGGAAACTGGGTAACCTGGATGTTCGGAAGGGATCTTTCCAATTATAATAATGCTTTTGACTGGGCAAAATGGGTAACCCCATCACGTGATCTGATCAAAGCTTTTACCAATGAGGCAGATCAGATCCGTTATACCGAATCGATCGTTTATTACGAAGCCAAATGGAGTAATTACTATCCATCCAATAACTATCCTTTTATGTATAAAACTCGTTCAGCATATAGCAATATCATTAAATTCAGATATGCGGATTTATTGTTGCTGAAAGCAGAAGCATTGATTCAGAAGGATGGACCAAACCTAGCTGCTGCTGCAGATATCATCGATAAAGTTCGTACGCGGGTAAAACTACCTCGCCTAAGCAGCGCGACCAAAGCGAGCAAGGATGCCATGTTGGATGCTTTAATGAAAGAAAGAAGATTGGAATTGGCATTTGAAGGCCAAAGATGGTTCGATTTAGTGCGAAACAATAAGGTAGAAGCTGTGATGAATGCCGTTTTTGCCAAGGATTCAGGAAGAAAAACACAAGTTTATCAGTTTAATGAGAATTCGTATAGACTTCCAATTCCACAGGCGATCATCGATCAAAACCCAAATATCAAACAAAACTTAGGTTATTAATTTAGAACATGATGAATTTCAAGAAATATATTTTAGCTGTTAGCGTCCTGACCACAGGAATGATTGCCTGTGGAAATGACAACTTTAACGGTGGCGATCCGATCAAGCCGACCAATCCAACTTCTGGCGATGTAAAGATCTATACAACGACCTCCTCCATGAGCCAGGATTTCGAGCGAACTTTTGTTAATTTCAATAAAACGGCAAGCATGTCGCCAAAAACCATCAAGATCGACGAGTCTAAGACTTTTCAGACCATGGATGGTTTCGGTTCTGCAATTACTGGTTCAACAGCTTACAACCTGCTGAAGATGAGTGAAACAGATCGTGCTAAGTTTTTGAAGGAAACCTTTTCTCCGACCGAAGGGATGGGCCAGAGCTATATCCGTATAGCTATCGGCTGTTCCGATTTCTCTTTGAGTGAATATACCTTGGCAGATAAACCAGGAATCGAAAACTTTGCCCTTCAAGAAGAGGAATTGAAATATGTAATTCCGGTTTTAAAGGAGATTTTAGCGATCAATCCAGACATTAAGATCATGGGTTCGCCTTGGACACCGCCAACTTGGATGAAGGTGAACAACTTGACCGATCTTAAACCGCATGAGTCATGGACCGGTGGCCACTTAAATCCTAAATATTACCAGGATTATGCCACCTACTTCGTAAAATGGATTCAGGCGATGGCCGCTCAAGGCATCAATATCTATTCCATTACGCCTCAAAATGAGCCATTGAATGCGGGCAACTCCGCTTCCTTGTTGATGTTCTGGCCAGAACAACAGGCATTTGTGAAAACGGCCTTAGGTCCAAAAATCAAAGCTGCTGGTTTGACCACTAAAATCTATGCTTTTGACCATAACTATAATTACGATGATATGCCAGAGCAAGAGGATTATCCGGTAAAAATCTTCCAGGATCCTGCAGCAGCAGCCTTTTTTGCTGGTTCAGCTTTCCATAATTATGGGGGTAACAAAGATGAATTATTGGACATTCATGCCAAAGCACCTAATAAGGATATCGTTTTTACAGAAACATCCATTGGAACCTGGAATGATGGCAATGTATTGGGCAAACGTCTTACCGAAGATATGCGTGAAGTGGCGCTAGGGACCGTAAATAATTTCAGTAAAGCAGTTATAGTATGGAACCTGATGTTGGATTCTGACAAAGGACCAAACCGTGAAGGTGGATGTCAAACTTGTTATGGAGCTGTGGATATCAGTAAAGCGGATTATAAAACCATCCGTAGAAATTCCCATTATTATATCATTGGCCACATGTCTTCGGTGGTTAAACCTGGAGCTGTTCGTATTGGTACAACAGGATATACCGACAGTAATTTGACCTATGCAGCATTTAAAAACACTGATGGATCCTATGCTTTCGTGATTACCAATCATTCTGGAGCTGATTCATTCATCGTGTTGGAGGATGGTAAGAACAATTTTGGCTATACCGTTCCTGCTAGTTCGGTAGTTTCTTATACTTGGAAAAAATGAAAAAACTAATCAATTATACCGCAATATTATGCCTTTTTACCTTGCTGTTCTCGTGTAAAGAGGATGAATTTATCGTTCCAATTGGTGGAGGTTCACCAAGCATGGAGATCACGAACCTGCCAAAAACAGCTTTCTTCGGAGATAGTGTTGCTTTCTCGCTCAATGTTAAAGACCAAGGTGTCGCTTTGTCCACGTTGAAAGCTCAGCTTTTATTCAGTGGGGAAGTGGTAGCCGAGAAGATTATCCGTACGAAAGATTATGGCGAATATGCTGGAAAATTATTTGTGCCTTTTCTTAAGGATATTCCAAATGGTGCCGCAGAATTGAAATTTACCTTGGAAAACGTGGAATTGGTGAAAGCCGATACCAGCCAGTCCATCACGATCAGTAGACCTGATTTTCCTCATATCAATTTGGTGACACCTACCAAGACCTATAAAATGAACAGGGTAGCTCTGAATAAGTATGAATTAACAGAAAACCTACCATTCAAAGTGAACGGTTATTTAGAGGCACCAGCATTTGGTGCTGCTGGAAACCCGATTCAATTTGGTTGGGAAAATGATATGATAACCCAAGGGATCACACAGAATATTCCTTTCTCCAATTCGGTATCTGGTGTTTATACCATTTCGTTCAATACCCTTACTTATGAAGCAGCACCTTTTATTATTGGTTATGCGTTCAATGGAGAGGGCATGAAAATGGTAAACGACAACCTGTACAGTGTTGATCTGACCATTGAAAATGGGCAGGAGATTACGATTGATGGTATTGAGGGATTGTCGGCTTGGGGCATCAGTTCCGATTATATCCGTGAGGATGGGGGTAAATATTACTTCAACGCCATGAGCGGTAAATACCGTTTCTATGCGAATTTCGATAAAGAATATATTTACGCGGAAGCGATGTCCGGAAGTAACCTAGCGAGCTTAAATGCAGACGGAACCGGCGCTATTTGGATTATCGGTGAAGGAATCGGTAAACCAACGGTAGCATCGAATGAAGTAGGCTGGAACCCAGATAATGCGATCTGTATGGCGCCAATTGGTGGCAAGAAATACCGTGTAACGGTGATCGCTGGAAAATCCATCAAAACGGATAACATCAACTTTAAATTCTTCCATCAAAAAGGATGGGGCGGTGAATTCAAGAATGAATTGACCACGACAAGTGATGTGGTATTTGTTGGAAATGGAAGTAACGGTAGAGATCCGGGTAACTTAGGATTATTGGCGGGCAAGACTTTGACGGCGGATGCAACCTATGAATTTGTGGTCGATCTATCGGAAGGCAATGCCAAACCAAAATTGACAGTGACAAAGAAATAACCTAACTATTAATACACAAGCACCCAAAGGCTGGATATCACTCGATATCCAGCCTCTTTTTTTTGTGGCAATATTTGGTTAATTTGTGGAAATGATTAGTTAATGATGAAAAAGATTCTATATACGCTACTAACTTGTTTAATGATGGTGGGAAGTCAGGATAATAGCCAAGCGCAGGCTAAAAAAGAAGTAAAATATGTGATGGCCATCCATGGGGGTGCCGGAACGATTCTGAAGAAGAACATGACCGACTCTTTGGAGAAGGCTTATATTGCTGCTTTAACGGAAGCCTTGGAAAAGGGGTATGCCAAGATAAAGAACGGTGAATCCAGTCAGGATGCGGTCATTGCCGCGATAGAAGTCATGGAGAATTCGCCTTTGTTCAATGCTGGAAAAGGTGCGGTATTTACCAATCAGGGAAAGAACGAATTGGATGCTTCCATCATGGATGGAAAAACCTTGAAGGCTGGTGCTGTTGCAGGAGTTACCATTGTGAAAAATCCTATCAAGGCAGCAAGAGCGGTGATGGATAAATCGGAGCATGTGATGATGATTGCTAAGGGGGCGGAGGAATTTGCTAAAAAACAGGGCTTGGAGATCGTTGATCCCCAATATTTCTGGACACAGCAACGATGGGATGGATTGCAGCGGGCATTGGAACGTGATAAGGAAAGAATGGAATTGGATCATGATGGACAGCAGAGTAATTTGCCGCCTGTTATTAAGGATGAAAAGTTTGGAACGGTAGGTTGCGTGGCATTGGATAAAGCTGGGAATCTTGCGGCCGGAACCTCCACCGGCGGAATGACCAATAAGAAATTTGGAAGGGTAGGAGATTCTCCGATTATCGGCGCAGGGAATTATGCGAATAATGAAACAGCAGCAATTTCTTGTACAGGATGGGGAGAGTATTATATTCGGACTTCCGCAGCTTTTAATGTTTCAGCAAGGATGAAATATGGAAAGGAAAATGTGGCATCGGCAAGTAAGGCGGTAATCGATGAAATCGGTAAGCTAGGCGGTGATGGGGGGATGATCGCTTTGGATGCAAATGGAAATGTGGCTATGCCTTTTAATACTGAGGGTATGTATCGCGGAACTGTAACGGAGGATGGAGAGATAAAGGTGGAGATTTATAAGTAGTTTTTTTGCTCTTCGTCCGGCCTGCAGTCATTGGATGCACTGCCTTATTTCGTGCACTGCCTTATTGCGTGCACTGATTCATTGAGGTCACTGCGTCATTTCGTACTATGCGTCATTGCGAGGAGGCCCTGCGTCATTGCGAGGAGGCACGACGAAGCAATCTTTCGATTAATGTCATCCTGAGCAGCGTCAAAGGATCTGTAATGGTACCAAATGTAGATGCTTCGACTTCGCTCAGCATGACATGGGTAAAGATTGCTTCGTTCCTCGCAATGACGGCAAAGTCTATCATCTATCTACTCCGGTATCTCATAAACATGCATATACCTCACAATAGCATTTGCCCGTCTATTCACCCAATTAGATGGCCTTCGTGCGTCCCATTTCTGCGGGCTAGGCAGCACCGCAATAATCAATGCCGCTTCCTTCTTCGTCAAACTCTTCCCCGATTTATGGAAATAATATTGTGAAGCCGCTTCCGCCCCATACACCCCTTGTCCCATCTCTATCACATTCAAATACACCTCCAATATCCTTTTCTTACTCCATAAACCCTCAATCAACAACGTAAAATAAGTCTCCAATCCTTTCCGGAACCAAGATCTTCCAGGCCAAAGAAACACATTCTTCGCCGTTTGCTGACTGATCGTACTTCCTCCCCTCAATTTCTTCCCTGCCTTATTCTTTTCAAAAGCCTGCTTTATCGCTTCCGTATCAAAACCATTATGCGTCAAAAAATGGGCATCTTCACCCGCAATAGCCGCTCTTTTCAAATTATCCGAGATATCCTCGTAATCCAACCACTTCTTGTCGATCTTCCATTCCTTCCCAGCAGCCTTCCTTTCAAAGCCCCTAGTCAACATCAGATACGTAATGGGAGGATTGATAAAACGCAGGGCGATCACCCAAAGAATAGATAGCACAAAAAATGCAATAAGTCCCCTTAATGCATAGTAACCCACCTTCCTCCACAAAGTGGATTTTCCTTTGCTGTTGTTTTGTTTGATCTTATTCTTTTTGGTACTGCGCTTAATGGCCATAACCTTGAATTTTTATGCAAACATAAGAGGTATTTTTTAATAATTCTGCTATTTTTACATCTTATTCAAAATTGGCATATCTTGGCAAAAGAGAAGAAACAAACCCCTTTAATGCAGCAATATAATACCATCAAGGCGAAATATCCTGGTGCCCTTTTGTTGTTTAGAGTGGGGGATTTTTACGAGACGTTTGGGGAGGATGCGGTGAAGGCCGCCAAAATTTTAGGGATTGTTCTAACAAAAAGAGGTAATGGCACCGAATCGGAAACGGCATTGGCAGGATTTCCGCACCATTCCTTAGAGACTTATCTACCAAAACTGGTGCGTGCCGGACAACGTGTGGCGATATGCGACCAATTGGAAGATCCCAAACAGACCAAAACCATCGTGAAACGCGGGGTGACCGAATTGGTAACTCCAGGTGTTTCTTACAATGAAAACATCGTTCATCAGAAATCAAACAATTACCTGGCGTCCATTTATACCGAAAAATTGGTCGTTGGAGTTTCCTTTTTGGATATTTCAACCGGCGAATTTTTGGTCGCCCAAGGGAATGTGGGGTATATCGATAAATTGTTGCAGGGTTTCAAGCCAACGGAGATCATTCTTCCTAAGAAACAGTATAAAGAGTTTCTGGAACAGTTTGGTTCCGGATACTATACCTATACCTTGGATGAATGGCCATATTCTGGAGATTATGCCGAGGAACAGTTATTGAAGCATTTTGAGGTGAAATCCATGAAAGGCTTTGGGGTAGATCGGATGAACATCGGCATCATTGCTGCTGGTGTTGCGCTGCATTACCTGAATGAAACCGAACACCGAAATCTACAGCATATCTCCAATATTTCCCGTATCGAGGAAGATCGTTACATGTGGTTGGATCGTTTTACCATCCGTAACCTGGAGTTGATCGGTTCTGCCAATGAAAATGCTAGTACCCTTTCAGATGTCCTGGATGAAACATCATCGCCTATGGGTGCACGATTGTTGAAACGCTGGATCATCATGCCTTTGAAGGATGAAAAGGCTATTCAGGAGCGACTACAGGTCGTGGAATATTTCCATAACCACCGCGATGTACGTGACGAGCTTATCCGTGAGATCAAGCAGGTGGGTGATCTGGAACGTCTGATCAGTAAAATCGGACTTCAGAAGGCCAATCCTCGTGAGATTATCCAATTGAAGCGGGCTTTATATGCAGTGGAAAAACTGAAGGAGATGACCAATGCTTCAGATACCGAATCGCTAAGGATGATAGCCGAACAGTTGAACCCTTGTTTCCTTATTCGGGAAAAGATCGAAAAAACGGTTAAAGCCGAGCCTCCAGTGGCATTGAACAAAGGAAATGTGATCGAAGATGGGGTGGATGCGGACCTGGATAAGCTAAGAAAGGTGGCATTCGGTGGGAAGGATTACCTTTTGGAAATCCAACGTCGGGAATCGGAGGCGACTGGTATCCCTTCGCTTAAAATAGCATTCAATAATGTCTTTGGTTATTATTTGGAAGTCACCAATACCCATAAAGATAAAGTTCCGGATAGTTGGATCCGCAAACAGACCTTGGTCAATGCTGAACGCTACATCACCGAAGAACTTAAAGAATACGAAGAACAGATTTTAGGTGCCGAGGAGAAAATACAGGTCATCGAAAATAGGATCTATGCCGAATTATTGCAGGATATCGCGGCTTACATCAAGCCCATTCAGCTCAATGCGCAATTGATCGCCAAGTTGGATGTGCTGTTGAACTTTGCCGTGATCGCGGAAAAGAACTATTACATAAAACCCGAGATCAATAATTCTCGTGTATTGGATATTAAGGGTGGTAGACATCCTGTGATCGAAAAGAAACTTCCGATAGGGGAGGATTACATCACGAACGATACCTTTTTGGATCCAGAAACGCAACAGATCATTATTATTACCGGTCCGAATATGGCAGGTAAATCTGCCTTGCTCCGACAAACGGGTCTGATTGTATTGATGGCGCAGATCGGAAGTTTTGTTCCGGCGAAGGAAGCAAGTATTGGTATTGTCGACAAGATCTTTACCCGTGTTGGGGCTTCGGATAATCTATCCTCTGGAGAATCAACCTTTATGGTGGAGATGAATGAAACGGCAAGCATCATGAATAACCTGTCTGACCGCAGTTTGATCCTCTTGGATGAGATCGGTCGTGGTACGAGTACCTATGATGGTATTTCTATTGCTTGGGCCATTGCAGAATACCTACACGGGCATCCGAGCTGTCAGGCCAAGACGCTTTTTGCCACCCATTACCATGAATTGAACGAGCTCTGTAATTCCATGCCGCGCATCAAGAATTACAATGTAAGTGTGAAAGAGGTGAATAATAAGGTTATCTTTTTAAGGAAATTGGTTCCTGGAGGATCTGAACATAGCTTTGGTATACATGTCGCGAAATTGGCAGGTATGCCGCCGAAATTGATCGGCCGTGCGAATGATATTCTGAAACGTTTGGAGCAGGAACGCACCGGCGGAGAAAAGATCAAGGATAGCATGCGGAAGATCCAAAAGCAGGCCTATCAATTGCAGATGTTCGCTATTGATGATCCGGTGCTGGAGAAGATCAGGGATATGTTGAACAACCTGGACGTGAATACTTTAACGCCTGTGGAAGCCTTGATGAAATTGGATGAGATCCAACGTTTGCTAAAGAATTAGTATTTCGTGTTTAAATTAGAAACTCGTATTTAATATTGGGATAGGATGGGACAGGTCTTTCAATTCAAACAATTTGCTGTAGATCAGAATAATGTACCGATGCGGATCAACACCGATGGGGTCTTATTGGGCGCAACAGCGGGATTTCATCAGGAAGAGGCTGTGGATGGATCAGCTGTTAATCCGGGCACCATGGATATCTTGGATATCGGAACAGGTACCGGTGTCATTGCCTTGATGCTTGCCCAACGTTTTGAGCAGGCGAACGTATGGGGGGTGGAAATTGATGAACTGGCCGCTGAAACCGCAGACATGAATTATAAACAATCGCCCTTCATGGATAGGATGCAGCTTGTTCATGGCGATATCTTTCATTGGCAAGCGGAACTGCAGTTCGACTTGATTGTGTCCAATCCACCATTCTATTTAAATTCCCTCCATAATCCTGATCAACGGAAAAAAGTTGCAAAACACACGGATGATACCTTTTTCAAAGGGATGATCAAATTTGCTTCGGAAAGATTGAAGGCGGATGGGCAGATTCAGCTTATTGTTCCCATCGAGATGGAACAGTTTTTAATAGATGAGGCTGTTGCGCATGGCTTGGAATGGAACGGACAATGCAATATCCGATCTTTTGAAGATTCGGATAGTTTTCGTTGTATCATCAGTTTTGCCCGTAAGGCCCATCAGCCAAAAACAGAAGAATTTATTATCTATAAGGGCCGAGGGATTTATTCAGATGCCTATAATCATTTATTGGAACCTTTCTTTTTAGCTTTTTAATATGAAAATCGGACTGATTTCGGACACGCATAGTTATTTGGACGATGCGGTCTTTGAATATTTCAAGGACTGTGATGAGGTCTGGCATGCTGGAGATTTTGGTTCCATGGAGGTTGTTGAAAGGTTGCAGTCTTTTAAACCACTAAAAGGGGTTTTTGGGAATATCGATGCAAAGGATATTCGGATGATCTATCCGGAAAATCTGCGTTTTCAATGTGAAGGAGTGGATGTTTGGATGACGCATATTGGAGGTTATCCCGGGAAATATAGTCCACTGGTTCGGGAGGAGATCCGTAAGAATCCCCCAAAGTTATTTATCTGTGGGCATTCGCATATTTTAAAGGTGCAGTTTGATCAGAAACTGGGATTACTACATTTAAATCCCGGAGCTGCCGGAAAACAGGGTTGGCATAAGCAAAGAACGCTAATGCGCTTTGAGATCAATCAGGATCGGATAGAAAATCTGGAAGTGATCGAGTTGAACCCGAGATGGTGATGGAAAATAAATGGTATATCCGTTTATAAACTATATTCCGATTATAAACTATCCCTAACTTCCAGCAAGAAACTTTTCAGTTTTTCCAAGGAATCTACGACCCGTTGATTTTCCTTAGCTTCATTTTTATTGTTTCTAAGAAAGTCGCGAGCTCCTTGAAGGGTGTACCCTTTATCTTTGACAAGATTAAAGATGATCTTTAGGTTAGCGATATCATCTGGAGTGAATAATCGATTTCCTTTTTTGTTTTTCTTTGGTTGCAGGATATCAAATTCACGCTCATAAAAACGGATTTGTGAGGCATTTACATCGAACATTTCGGTAACTTCCCCCATTGTATAGTACAATTTATTGATTTCGCGTTCTTTATATGGCATGAATTAATGCTTTTGGTGATTATAACAAATATACAATCAATTTTGAAATTAAAAAAAAGCTATATTTTTATAGCGAAAAACATAATTATTGTGCAAATTCTATAAAAAGGATATTCTTATCGATGAAAGGGAAAATTATAGTGAGTAAGTTTTGGACGCGTTTTTTTTCTGCCGGAAAAGCGCAGGCCATCACGATATTTCCATTTATCTTTTTGCGGGAACTGGCGAATCGATCAGATAAAGTATTGATCAACCATGAGAGGATTCATCTTTCTCAAGCATTGGAATTATTGATTCTGCCCTTTTATTTCCTCTACCTTTTGGAGTTTCTATTCCGCTTTGTTCAGTACCGAAATTTTCTTCAAGCCTATGTGCATATCTCCTTTGAAAGGGAAGCCTTTGAAAATGAGGAAAACCTGTATTATATTAAGAAGAGACGCCCTTTTAGTTTTCTAAAGTATTTGAAAAAGTAATGTTTTCTTTAGAGGCTTATTTGTACAAATAGGATTAAAGCAAAAAAAGCGATCAATATTGATCGCCTTATGTTGTTAAAGGTATTTAAACCAATAATATTTATACCTACTTCACTAATTTCAAGAAAGTAGCTACTTTATCTTTCAGTTGTCTTCTATCGACGATAAAATCTAAGAAACCATGCTCCAATACAAATTCCGAAGTTTGGAATCCTTTTGGAAGATCTTTTTTGATAGTTTCTTTAATTACACGAGGACCTGCAAAACCGATCAACGCACCTGGTTCTGCGATATTAATATCACCTAACATCGCATAAGATGCCGTAACACCTCCAGTTGTAGGATCTGTTAATAAGCAAACATAAGGTAGTTTTGCTTGCGCAAGAAGAGCCAGTTTAGCCGATGTTTTTGCCATTTGCATCAATGAAAAAGCGGCTTCCATCATACGTGCACCTCCGGATTTGGAGATCAGCATAAAAGGCAGTTTATGTTCGATACAATAATCGATTGATCTTGCGATCTTTTCACCCACAACAGAACCCATGGAACCTCCAATGAAAGAGAAATCCATACAAGCGATTACAATTTCTTGTCCGTCAAGCTTTCCTACAGCAGAGCGCAAAGCATCGTTCAATCCTGTTTTTGCCTGACTTTCTACCAATCGATCCTTATAAGGCTTGCTATCGATAAAATTTAAGGGGTCTCCAGCTTTTAGGTTAGGGAATAGTTCGGTGTATTCGTTATTGTCAAATAATACAGAAAAATAAGCCGTAGAGCCAATTCTAATGTGGTAATCGCAATAATGACAAACGTATTTATTTTCTACCTGCTCAACATTCAAAAGTGGTTTTTTACAGTTCGGACATTTATTCCACATCCCATCTGGTGCCTCCTTTTTATGTTCGGTCGCAGTTTGTATTCCTGCTTTGTTTCTTTTAAACCAACTCATAGATTCGTGTTAATTCGGATTACAAATAAACGAAAAATATCTAATATGTGATTAGAATTCTTTGCGGATTGCTGTTTCTGGTTTCTTGGAAGATTCTTATACTATATATTTTTCGATTACGTATTTTCGCCATGCCCCTTTTTCACGGCCGCCAATAGAAAACAGTTTTTCTTCTGCTTTAATGCCATCTACATTTAGCTGTAAACCTACCTTATCAATTTCGTTGCAGAACTGTTCATATATATGGGCATCATTCTCATCTGTTACCCAACTTGATTTATTTATTTTTATAAATGGATTCTCCGTAATCAAATTAATGGATTTTGCTACCCATTGATCCATAATATATCCATTTAAATTTGGGGCTAAGAAACAAATTAGTTTTGTGAAATACCCGATTCCCAAACCAGGTAGTGAGCCTTCTTTTCTCTTTGATTGAATATATAGAAAAGCGTCCTGGCGGTTTTTAAATTCTCCATTTCTAAGTTTTCCTATAATATCTAGAATTGGTTCAGGATTTGCTAATAACCTTTTTCCATTTCTTCTGTTCATGCCTCCCCAAGATAATACAGCTAATAAGGTATGAAAATCTGAGTTATTTCGATCCTTGCAATAGCTTAACAAATCATCTCTATAAAAATTGATGTTGAATGAATTCGGAAGATTTGCAGATTCTTCCAAAACATATTTACACCAAGACATGGTATTAGGGCCAGTAAATTTTTTACTGTCCCAAGGAAGTTCCAAAAAGTGGGTTAAATGTGTTTTTGTTAATTTATCTTTTTTAATACCTATCCATGAAGAAATAAACTCCTGATCGATAACCTCGTTTTCATCATTAAAAATTTCCAAATATCTTCCATCTTGCGAACCAACAGACCAAATAGCATTAGCTGAACCTTCTTTATCAGAAATTCCACTTTCTTTAATGAATTGATCAAAAGTATATTGATCAGCTGGATAATTGGACTTGTAAAAAAGGATCAAATAGACACATAAAGGATGGACACCTAATTTGTTTCCGTCAAGTTCCAATATATGGTTTCTAACCAATGATTTTCTTTCCAGATTAGAAGCAGATTTTAATTTGGCTTTAATACTTTCCAGTTTATATGCCTTGTAAATTGGTTTTTCCCAGTTTTTTAAAGCTTTTTCATCCCAGTCATGTGCATCAAGACTTTTAAAAAGATTGGTTAGCGTATTGACGGTAGGAATAACTTTCGTGAAAATATCTCTTCCTCTTAATTGTTTTGGTAGGGTTTTAATCTGATTCATGGTCTAATATATATGTTATTGTTCAAATATTTGATCCAAAATTACTTTACGGAACGACAAAATGTGACGTTACAAAATATTATACTTGCAAAAAGAAATTTATATGGGATATCAGCATAAATTTTTGCGACACTTTTATATCATCGAACAATTGTCTATTAAACCGCAAAGTTGGGATAGTATTCATAGAAGGCTTTTAAATAAACTTTCCGATCAACTTGGAGACTATAGCATAAGAACATTTCAGCGAGATATCAAAGCAATCAATAATATCTTTGGGATCGAAATAAAATACAGCCCAAGATTATTAGCCTACCATGTTTCCTCAAAAAATGATTTAAAAATGAAATTGAATGCATGGAGTCAATTAAACATGAATATGGAAAGCTCTGAAGTGCAACGTAATATTATTCAAGATAAAATAGACGGGTTGGGATCCATGTATTTATCAGATATTAACGAGGCAATGGAGGGCAATTTCTTTCTGGAATTTGAATATCACAAATACCATGATTTATCTTCTAAAAAAAGAAGGGTAATACCATTGGTTCTAAAGGAGGTCAATAAGCGGTGGTATTTATTAGCAGAGGACTTAAATAAGGGAGCTTTAAGAATTTTTGCTTTAGATCGAATACTGGATTTAAATATCCATTATAAAACCATTAAAGGAAAGTTTGATAGTAATAACTATCAATCAATTTGGGAAAATACCATGGGAATTGAGATTGGTGGTTTCGGACAATCAGTAGAGAAAATAATAATCAAAGTTGATGAAATAATGGCTCCCTATTTTAAGTCATTACCTTGGCACCAAACACAGAAAATTGTAAAAGAAGAAAACACTGGAATATTATTAGAGATGGAACTTATGGTCACTAATGATTTGATCAATAAAATCATGTCAATTGTTCAACATACTGAAATTATTGAACCGAACCATCTCAAAGAAAAAATCAAACTTAATTTAATTAAAGCCTTAAGAACTTATGAAAAGGAATTATAGAGAAACCGTAATTGATACGTTGGAAGCATTGATCGAACATAGATGTCATCTTTTTGCGAATGTCTTAAATTTAGCTAGCGTTGGAGAGATGGAAGAAATTATGTCGGCTTTTGAGGAAGGAGATGTTTTTGATTTTGAATTATTACATTTTGAATCCTGTAAGGATAAAAATATACAACTGATGATTTCTTTATTGAAAAATATGGAGGATACTTTTTTTCTAATGAAACAGGAGAACAATATTTTGACGGAGGAAATTAGAAATGCGGATGAGATTTAACCATATACTTTAGTAGGTTAAATTTGGAATTAATATTGAAAATGATAATTAGGTAGTTATTTCTGTATTTTTATAGGATTGCTATTAATATTTTAAATTTTTCAATATCAACTCCTGAACCATTGATAATTTTCTAATTTTTATACCTTTAGACTTATCAATTATTCGTTTAATTTAAATCCAAATCTAGGTTTAAATGTGATTGAATAAGGTATTGATTTAGAACTTTATGAAAGAATGGTGTTTCTAATATAAAAGTAAGTGAACAGTATGCTTGATATACATTTTACATACTTTCAGTATACTTTCACCTTGCTTTCAGTGCGATGCCAGCTGGATCAATTCAAATTTCTCCATAAATAGTTTATAAAATATATCTCTAATGGTCTGGCACATAAGTATGATGATTATGTTGAGAATGCCATTAGGCTAGGATTCGCATCTTCTAATGAAGATGATCTAAAGACTGCGATTCAAATAATAAAAAAGGTATTGATCAAAAATTTTTAATTGAAGGATCCAATAAAGATTTTTATAAAAAAACTACTCCGCTTTCAATATTTCCGCCCCAATCAAATTAACCTCCTCATCCATACCAAACATCGGCAAGCCCGTCTCCGGATTTAATTTCAACCAGCTAGTCTCTGTATCCTTAATAATCTGCACATACTCCTTCCCATCCTTAAAAATCGTATAAGTATCCTTTTCATCTGGGAAAACCGAATATTCCACACCATTAATTTCTATATCAAAAGGTTCTTGCATTTCCATAATCGCTGAATTTATCCCTGCAAAGTTAAGCATTTAAGTTTTACAGATGTTGCAGAAAGCACATCGAATCCTTATATTTAATACCAGCTAACCGAAATAATGAATGCAATAGAGCAAATTGCGATTACCAAAATAAAGGGAATCGGACCTAAATCCTGCAAGTTGTTATTGGCCTATTTTGGCTCCCTTCATGCTATGTTTCAAAGTTCCAGATCTCAATTGAACGCTATTCCGGGCATCAGCAAACAGGTGGTAGAAACCATTCTTTCCAAAAAATATATGCAAGAGGCGGAATCCGAATACCGATTCGCTGAAAAACATGGGATCGATGTTTTATGGTTCGAAGATGAACGCTATCCCCGTAGACTTCGCAATTGCGATGATGCACCTTTACTCTTGTTCAGCAAAGGCAAGGTGGATTATAATAAACAGAAAGTGGTCAGCGTGGTCGGGACGAGAAATGCAACGAACTATGGCCGGAAACTGACCGAAGAGCTCCTGGGAGGAATCGGAAGGGCCGAGGTATTGGTATGCAGTGGATTAGCATTTGGGATCGATATTATAGCCCATAAAGCCGCGAATAGCCATAACATTCCGAATGTTGGGGTATTGGGGCATGGATTGGACCGGATCTATCCCTATGAACATCGGGAGGTGGCATTAAAGATTATGGAAAATGGCAGTCTATTATCTGAGTTTACCTCCGGAACGAAACCTGATAAGACCAATTTCCCTATGCGCAACCGCATTATTGCAGGTTTGGCCGATGTAACCGTGGTCGTGGAGGCGGCCGATAAGGGCGGCGCATTGATCACAGCCGATATTGCCAATAGCTATAACCGCGATGTATGTGCCTATCCCGGCAATGTGGATCAGCCGTATTCCAATGGTTGCAACCAGCTTATTCAGATGCACCAGGCACATCTGATCAGAAATTCCAGGGATCTGTTGCAATTGATGCGTTGGGAAATTCCATCTGAACCAAAAAAGGATTCGGGTGTTCAATTAAGCATGCTCCAGGATTTGAATGCCGATGAAGAAAAAGTGTTTGGTTACCTGAAGGATGCAGGACAGGCATTGATCGATGAATTGGCAAATTACTGCGATTGGCCGCAGAGCAAACTCGCCATCGTGCTGCTGGAATTGGAGCTGAAAGGCCTCATACAATCCCTACCAGGAAAAATATACAAACTACTTTAAATTTAAATAATTCAAAATACCTTAAATTTAAATAACACAAATTACCTAAAATCTGAATAACATAAATTACCTAAAACCTAATACATCTATGCAAGAACAAGTAAGTAAGAAAGGGATCTGGAAAGTGATCGGGGCTTCCTCGCTGGGAACCCTGATCGAATGGTACGATTTCTTTATTTTCGGGAGTCTTTCTGTCGTTATCTCCACCAAGTTTTTCCCGGCAGATAATCCAACTGCAGCATTTTTATCCACTTTGGCCACCTTTGCAGCGGGATTTGTGGTCAGACCTTTCGGCGCATTATTCTTTGGCCGTTTGGGCGATCTCATCGGTCGAAAATATACCTTCATGGTCACTCTGATGTTGATGGGAGGAGCTACATTCCTCATTGGATGTATTCCAAGTTATGAACAGATTGGATTTATGGCGCCATTGATCGTATTGATATTGCGTTTGCTGCAGGGATTGGCACTTGGAGGAGAATATGGAGGTGCTGCAACTTATGTTGCAGAACATGCGCCAAAAGGGGAACGGGGCTATTGGACCTCCTGGATTCAGACCACCGCGACCTTTGGCTTGTTCATTTCATTGGTGGTGATCCTATTGACCAAATTCTTCCTCACGGAAAGCCAATTTGATCAATGGGGCTGGCGTGTTCCATTCCTGTTATCTATTCTGATGGTTTATGTTTCTTACCTGATCCGGAAGAATATGGATGAATCGCCGGAATTTAAAAAGGCAAAGGCGGAAGGGAAAACTTCTACCAATCCATTGAAGGAAAGTTTTGGTAATAAATATAATCTGAAGTTCGTATTGTTGGCCTTATTTGGTGCGACAATGGGGCAGGGGGTGGTCTGGTATACCGGACAATTCTATTCCATGAGCTATATGAAAACCGTGATGATGCTGGAATCCAATCAGGCGGATACCATCCTTGGGATCGCCTTATTGTTCGGCACTCCGTTTTTTGTGGTCTTTGGAAGATTGTCGGATAGACTGGGCAGGAAATGGGTAATGTTGCTGGGGATGTTATTGGCGGTGCTTACCTACAGACCGATCTACCAAGCCATGTATAGCATTACCAACCCTGTGCTAAAAGAAGAGGTCGTAGCGTCAAGAACCGAACATTACTCGGAAAGCCAGCAAGGGGAGGATGTGTATGAGGTGCATACCATCAATAAGGTATTTTCTGATGGAACGACCTTAAAGGAAGAACATAAAAGTTTGATCAGTAGGGAAGGGAAAGCTGTTCAGGGAGAGGTAAAAGCTCTGGATAAAACAACGGTACATATCAATGGGGGGAATTATATCAAACTGATCTTGTTGATCTTTATTCAGATTATCTATATCACACTGGTTTATGGGCCTATCGCCGCTTTCTTGGTGGAGATATTTCCAGTTAAGATCCGTTATACGTCTATGTCGTTGCCTTATCATATCGGTAATGGGATTTTCGGGGGATTATTGCCTGCAGTTTCTACCTATTTGGCGACCAATGCCAAGACCATTGGGGATCCTACCTTTTATTTGGAAGGGCTCTGGTACCCGATCATTATTTCGGCGGTGAGTTTCATCATCGGCGCGCTTTATATCAATAAAAATATGGTTGCAAAAGATTTGAGTTAATTATGGAAGGATTAAAAAAAATATTAGGATGGTTGTGGATCGGGCTGGCATTGCTGACCGCCTATTTCTGTATCGCAAAATTTGGATTGCCAAAAATCATGTCCGGTCATCAGGAAGATGTGGTGTTTGGGATTATTATTCTGTTTATCCTTACGCCTATTATTAGTATTGGGCTGGGAGTTTTTGGATATTTCGCGCTAAAAGGGGAATATCATGAAGAGAAGATGTAATTTTTTGACTGAGATTCAGGTGGATAGCAGGATAATGCTATTTTCTTTTCGGAAACATTAAAAATTTGTTAATTTTGCCGTGGGTAAGTCCTTTACGACCAGCTCCCATTGACTCCCCCAGGTTGGGAACAAAGCAAGGGTATTTGGTTGAGCGGTGCGATAAAGGGGGCTTACCCATTTTTTATGGATAATTTTTAGTTTTAAAAATATTAGTAATATATATTTCCGAACAAAGAAGGTGTCTAAAAAGGCACCTTCTTCTGTTTTATAGCTTTCTGGAGCTCCATTATAATTTCATGAGCAATATTAGGCTGCAAGTCGATGTTTTGTACTTTTCAGCATGTTGATGGCTTGATTTATCGCAAATAGGGAGTTTTTGCCACCTGGTTTACCGATAAAAGCTTTGTCTTTCCACTTTTTTGCCCATTTTCTGAGGTTATGGGCAATGGCCATCAAACCGAATTCCACAGCGACTTTATCCAGTCCTTTCATTGTGAACCGGGTAAACCTGTTGTTGCTTTTCATCTGA